>NZ_JBYSXB010000024.1:0-82093 GCF_058781765.1 Arthrobacter sp. FW306-1B-G06A
GCCGTCGGCATGGTCAACATCCTTCCACGAGCACCAGCTCGCTAGGTCAAGGAGTCAACAAAACCGGGGGCAGTCCCGATGGCGAACCGAAGCCAGCGGCCGTTCGAGTACAGAGCTTGGGGTCAAGCCGCTGTGTCCTCCGTTGCCTGATGCTTCTTCAACGCACGAGCGACACTTGATGCCCCGACGCCAAGCACCCGGGCAATACGAGTCGCGGGCACGCCTTCCTTGAACATCTTCACGGCCTGCTCGGCGCGCTCTGGAGTCATTACCGTGGGCCGGTTTACGACTCGAGCCGCACTATGTGGTTGTACTACACCGTCCAAGATTGCGAAACGCCCTGAGCCTAATGCACGACTCATCCCTTCGGCTGCACGCCAGTGTGGACAGCTTTGAGCTCAACCTGCGGGGCTCCACCTGACCCACAATGGGCACACCCTCCTAGTGGTGTACCGCCAGAGTCTTAGAGCGGGACGTCGAGACCCGCGGCTTTCATCCGGCCTCGGATCTTGTCCGCCTCGACAAGACTGACTTTCCCTTGGGAAGTCCTTCTGGTTATGGGAACCTCAACCGCTTGGTCCTTGATTGCCAGTAGGTTCGCTGTACCGGGTCAACTCCGGAATTCAATGTGATGGGTTGGCTAAGCCGCCATGTTCCTTGTGCATCGTGAACGCGCTCCAATACCGTGCCGCCAGTTCGTACGGTGATGTTCTCAACGGCTTCGGCATCGCGCGGGCCGGTATGCGTCACCGTGAAGATGTCCTCTAACCCGCTCCCGTGGTTCTCGAAGGCTTCAGCAATAGTGATCCACTCATGAACTGGTCGGTCAATCGCGTAGGTCCCTTGGACTCCCTCATCGGCCAACAAGGCAAAACCCGTATGAGTGGGGTTGTTGTCCAAAGTGGGAACACCTAGAGGTTGGTTGAATTGAACGAGGGCACTCCCCGGGCCCTCATTGAGGATATGAACCGTCCGGTGGACAAAGATTCTTCTGTTCGCGTCCCGCGGGAGGACGAAGGTGTCTGCTGACCGAATCGGTTCGTTTCCTCTGTCGGTCCGTTCCCGCGCGGTGATATCCGCATCGTGAAGGAGTTTGACGATTATCCGTGGAACTCCAGCATCAATTCGCGCCTTCTGGCTTTCCTGGAGGATCTGTTCAGATACGGCGACCGCATCACGCGCCGCCTTGGCACTAATTTCTGCTTGCTCAACACTCTTGCGAGCCTGATTTGCCGCCCTGCGCGTCTCAATCGCCTGCCACGCAATGACCACTGCCGATACCGTCGTGGCTAGCGCTGCGAGAATCGCCCATCCGTCAGTCATAGGCCAATATTTGCATACAGGGGCCGCTGTCCCACTTCCTTGAAGCTGGGAGGCCCGGCTGCTCTGAATGAAACTCCGGCCGCCGGCTGTCCGGTAGGGCACTATAGACAAATGGTCACCCCTGTAGAAACCGAGGCGTACATTCGCTTCCAGTTGGAACAACTTGGCGCGCGGAATCAACACCACGAGTTCGAGGACATTTGCTTCCGCATCGCCCAACGGAGAATTAGCAGCAATATCCTCCCGGCAACTGGACCCGTCAGTAGCGGTGGAGATCAAGGCCGGGACGGGGAAACCTTCTTTTCGGCACTGCCAGAAGAGCTTCCAAGAGCTGGTGGATTCGTCGGAAGGTCCACCACGACACCTCTCGTTCTTGCCTGCACCATTCAGCGGGCTGACCTAACTTCCAAAGTCAAGGGTGACCTTGAAAAAATCACCTCGCAAGGACAACATGTCGACCGGGTTGCCTATTTTTTGGCGCAAAATATGCCTGTGGGCACGCGTCATGACCTTCAAGACTATGCGCGCCGAAAGCATGAAGTTGATCTTGAAATCTTTGATGCTATGGCAATCTCATCTTTTCTGGCCGAGCCTGACCTAGTTTGGGTAGCCGAAAAGATGCTCGACCTACCGTCAAACCTTGTTCCGACAGACGACATGCCTCGACCCAGGTGGTACCAGGATCTACAGCGGCGCATCAGGGCCTCAGACGGTCCACTCACCAACTTCGGGGATCTTGCCGCTGTGAGAGCCGGGCTCCGCCATGCGACCCACGACCCCGATTCAAAGAACGATCTGGCTGAGTGGCTTCAGTGCGCGCGGGCTTTCATCGCCTCGAACGCTGTCCCTGAAGACGTGCAGATGAAGGCACGGTACGAAATCGTTGTTGCAACTTTGCGCGGCATGGATACCTTGGCGAACGTGGAAGGGTACATCGACGAGTTTGTTGCATATGCGGCCACTAGCTCCGTACCGGGTGACATCCTCGATGCCAGCGCTCTCATCTCCTATTGGCAGGGGGCCTGGGCAGCTGGAATCAGCACCGCCACCTCAGATCATTTGATGGCCCAGCTACAGCTCATCTTGAAACGTGTCGATGAACTGATTGCTGGAACCGACCGCGACCTATACCCGAATGCAACCGCACATCTTCTTTCAGCTCGGGCGCACATTCTGTTTCATCCTGACGTCACCGGAATGGTGCGTACGCCTGGAACCCCCGTTAGAAAAACAGACGAATCGGATATGAGCTTTGCCGAGCTTCTAAGCAGTGTCAGCTCCGCTGAAGATCTGAATCTTCGGCTGGAGCCGTTGATGACCACACTCTCGGCCCTCGCTGAACTCTTGCCCATCGCGCGCACTTTCCCAGTGCAGACACTCTGTGATTTGTTTGAGGCTTTCAGTCCCGTTCTTGCCGCACATACGCACTACGAGATGGTCAGGAACGCCCTTGATGATGCAATCGGTTCGGTCGAGGGTGACAATGCGGTCGCAGAACGCTGTAGAAGCCGCGCTCTAACTCTCATGAAGTCCGAGAAGCCGCTTCTGGCTCTCCGGGAATTCCATAAAGCCAAGATCAACTGGTTTCATGGCGACACGCTTCGCGGCTCAGTTCTCGCCATGCTTACTATCTCTAGCGTCTACTCCCAGCTACGGCTCCCTCACGCTGCCAAGAAATACGCGCTTACCGCTGCCTCCGTTGCCGTGTCCTCCCAGGATTCAGACGTCATCGATTTGGTCAGCAACGGCTTGATCCAAGCATTTTCCTCCTGCTATGCGGCCGGCGCCTGGGTGGATGCCACGGCCTTTGGCCAACTGGCAATCCGAGCACATGGAATATACGCAGAAAACGCCTTCGATCATGACGAACATCCGGAACTCGTGGGCTTGGACTTTCACCAGACCATGATCTGCATGGCGGCCAGAAAGTTCAGACCGGAATTGGTGAAGGCTCTCACTGACCTCTTGTCCGGAACGGACTACGACAAGCTGATCTGGCCGTGGGTTGACCAGACAGAAAGTGAATTCGCGTACGACGAGAAGGGCTTTGTGGAAACTTCCCTTCAGCAGCTTGGTGCTCTCCCGTTCAGCGACACCGGGCCAATCCGTTCCTTGACCTTCTCTGCTCTCGGCACGCATTGGACCATAACGTGTCCAAATGACAGAACTACGGTGCTTGCCGCAGAAAGATTTGCGGCCGCTGCCCAGATTCTTCTGTGTGAACTTGCAACCGAGGATCCGGTTCTCCTTGATGAAAGCGTCTTGGTGGAGATCTGTTTGGCCGGTTCTCAGGATAAGGAGAGAGTGGAGTTCAGGCACGACAACGACCGGCTAGGTGCGCGCGTAACCCTCCTGCCCTACGTAGAACATGCCGATGCGGAAGAACTGGAACAAGAAATCCTAGGCGCAGTAGGAGTGCTACTAATACAGCTGAGCGTCCTGTCTCAACAGCAGATCCTGGACATGCTCGGCGACACCTTCTCAAGGGGTTTTCTCAATCAGCTATCGTTCGGGCGACCATACGACGAGACAGCAGGACTCCTTGACGAGGCCCACTACCTACAGACATCCCTGGTCGGTCATCAGGTCCTCGGCACCGGAATTACCACCGCACAGCCCGCCAACGCCTTGGAACAGCCCTCGTCCTACGGCCCAGGCTTCTCTCAGGCCGAGTGGCATCACATGATTAAAGAGCGCTACGAAGTTTCGACGGTAATAAGCTTCACCCTGGCGCGGATTCTGCGAAACGTAACATGCCGTGGGATGCTCGCTGAACTTCGAGATGAAGGCTGGCCGGATTGGCACCTGCTGCTGGCGATCTTCAATGTAGCTACCAATTACCGCCTAATGCAGGAGCTCGGCGATAACAGTCCAACACCTCAGCGGCTCCGACAACTTTCGCAGCAACTCCCGAAGAGAGCTGAAACATCAGATACCCCAAACATTCCCCTCCACCACTTTTCGAAGGAAAACTTACGACAAGCATTTGACCTCGCCACCCTCTCCGTCGCCCAGCGCCTGGGACTTCACATAGATCGTGAGACTCCGAATATCGGCGGAGTGCGTCGCCTATTGGATCGCAGATACGGATTCATGGAAGACATCCCCCACCCCGATCTTTTAGCGGATCAACAGAAGCGCTGAGGCGCGGCCGAAACGGAATCCAGCGACGGCTGTACCAGAGTGTCCCACTTCCTTCTTGGAAGCGGACGCTCTACCGCCGGCACTCCCACAGCCCGGATGTGGGGGTTCCAAGTAATCTGGACGTCCCAAAAGCTATTCCAAAAGACTTGTCGCCTCCCCGCGTACGGAACCGATTTTCGAGCCGGTCCGGCGCCGCCAGAGTATCCGGCTTGCGGATCCCCAAGCGGACGCCAAGGAACAGCTGACCGCTTGGGCATGGGTGTCGAAAGTGTCATCCCAGGGAGACGGGGCAGGTTTCCGCTGGATCTTCGGGCAGGACTAACGGCTGCCGGGCCTTGGCCAAAGGGGCCGACAGCCGTTAGTCCTGCCCGAGGTCGCGGACAAACTGTGCGAATCCGGGAATGGTGAATTCTAGGGTGCCGCGTCGGCTGGCCTGGAGGAATCCCTTGTCGATCAGCCTCGCGCGGGGCACGGAGAGGCTTTCGCTGCTCACCCCAAGGATCCTGGCAACATCGGTGCGGCGGACCGCGTCGTCAGCGATCGAGGCCATCGCAGCCATGAAGTCGCGTTCCCCAGCGGAGGCGTTAGCCCACCTCGCCCGGAAGAGAGCCTCCAAATCTGCCTCCATGGCGTCGCGTCCGATGCGCACGTGGGCAGCGGTGATAGTCACGCCCGGGTCCGGGCGTCCGGCCGCGGCCCAAGCGGCGTCTCCGATGAGCTGGACCATGTAGGGATAGCCGCTCGCGACCGCAACGGCTTCCTCAAGCGCGTCCCGTTCCCACTGCACCCCGAGCTCTTGCGCCGGGACAGCGAGAGCAAGCTCTTCAGCAGCAGGCTCGAGCGGTGGGAGCGGTCGGTAGGCGAACCGTTCACTGAACGTGACCGCGGCAGCGACGGCGTCCGAAACATTCGGAAGCCCGGCGGTGAGGACCGCCGCGGGCACATCCGCCCCCTCGGCCTGCAGATGCTGCCATGTGTACGCGAGCGTGCGAAGCCCCTCGGGGTCTGCTGACTGGATCTCGTCGATGAGAATCACCAGTCCGCTGTGACCGTCACCGGCGGCCGCGGCTCGCACCAGCGCTTCCAAGGCTCGGCTGTCCGCCGGAGCCGACGCGTCCTCTGCGGCGCGAAGGGTCGCGTCCGCTCCGGCAATACCAGGCAGGCCGATGCGCACAGTGAGGCTCTCGAGTCGCGAATGGACGGCCTTGCGGGCCTCCTCGCGCCATCCTGCCGTTGCCCGCGAGATCTCGGCGGCGACCTGTGGAACGAGGCCGCCACTTTCCCCTGCCGTGACCCAGATTGTGAGTACGCCGCGCTCCTGCGCGCGGCGCTGGTATTGGCGCAGCAAGGACGTCTTCCCGAAGCCGCGGGGAGCATGATCGACGCGGATCCTGCCTACAAGGCGCCGCAGGTCCACCAGATAGGAAAGCCGTTCATCGAAGTCGGCCAGCTGCTGGACCCGGCCAGGTATCGTGCGCGCGATCTCACCGGGCGTGTATGGACTGGGCTGCATAAGCACCTCTCTTTATCGTTTGTTATAGAACACTATCTCTATAACAAACGATAAAGCCTCAAACCTCTTCTACGGAAACGAACACGCAGCCGTCCGTGCTACAACTTGGCCGAGGCTCGCAGATTGGGTGTCAGTTGCCGATTCAGCGGGAAGTATCCCGAAGAGCGGGACGGTCGGCCCACACCGCCTCAGAAAAGTACAGATTTCCGAGACACCGCACGGCCCTAGCCGGCGTGCACGACGAAACTCCTGTGAGTCGCAGACTTATCTGGCTCGATTTTCGCAGGGCTATTTGGCATGCCCGTCCATCCTCGCGTTGACGGACCCTGGACGAGCTACGGATTTCCTGAACGTCACTGCTTCAGCTTGAGAGCTTCTCGCCGTTGGGACGGAGCTCGTCCCTGATTGCGGGTTTGGCCTCAGCTTTCGGATTCTGGTCCGTTCGGGGGCCACCATAGGGCTTCTTTGCCCTCCGCATCTTCCGGATCAAAAACGAATACCGCGCGCGGCGTGCCGAATCTCTTCTGAGCACCGCCTCGTGTCATGCCGAGGATGTTTCCGATGACAGCCCAGGATGCCCCAATCTTCCGAAGTTGAGTCACGGCGTTGTAGATGCGCAGTTCGGCGGCGTAAAGGTCGGAGTTTGCTTCCTGGGCTTTGTCGATGAGCGCCCGCAGCTCGGTGTCGTCAAAGCCGGCAGCGGTCACCAGCACTCCCTGTTTTATCTCGATCGTCATGCGTGATCCCACCGTGCACCCCTTCGCGGACTGTCTCCTAATGGATACAGTCTAGCTTGGGCGAAAGGAGCTAATCACTCCACCTCAAATACCACCGATTGTGTGACTGTCGACGACTGTGTTTTCAATTGCGGCGTGTCTTGTCTCATGATCCGTGTCCGCGATCTATGTATTGGGAGCAAGGATTCCGAGAAAACATCGAATCGAGAATCCCGGGGTCGATCGCTCATCGAAGTGTCGCACCGTCCTGCCGCGGAAAATTGGCTCGACGAAGCAGAAGCGGCAGACCGCGCCCCTGTTCTCACAAATAGTTCTCGAATCGGTACAGTCGAACCAAGACCCCGAACCGAGTTTTGAGAAGAGAACACCCCCACGGTCTCTGGACGCTTCTTTTTCAACGTCATGGCTTCCCTGGCCCAGATGGAACGGGAACTCATGGTCGAACGTACGCAGGCCGGACTGCAGGCCGCACGCGAACAAGGACGGGTCGGCGGCCGCAAACGCATCATGACGGATGCCAAGATCCGCTCCGCCCGAAAGCTCCTCAACCAGGGAACACCGCCCCGGGAAGTAGCCGACACCCTAGGAGCGGGCTCGGTCGTCTGGTGGCTGTTCGAGCCGGGCCTTAGCGCGCGGCAGCGAACGTGCCGCACGCTCCTTCAGTCCCGAAACAGCGCGAAGGAACTTGAGCGGGCCACCCGGGCGGTCGATGGCGACCCCTCTGTAAACGCTCATGAATCAGTCTCAGCGGTCGAGACATATGCCCGGGAGCTCGGGCTCCAGGCTTTCGGGCAGAAAGGCGACGAGCTGGAGGCGGAAATTCGCCCGAAGTACACCAAAAGGGTGGAGAGCTTTATTGACGAGATCGGATACAAGGGCGCATACAACATCTATTCGGGCGTTGCCCATGCTGAACTCGTGGGCCTGTGGCGGCTGTTAAAACAGACCAGCACGGATCCCGTCACACAGGCACCCATATACGACACCGCACCTGACCCCGTTGCAACGCGTGTAGCGGTTCACGGAGCTTTGAAGGCGATGCAAGGGTCTATGTGGCGGATCAGCGGCCTCTTCGGTTGGACGGCGCCCGGCCGCGCGCAAGAGGTTGAGGCTTGGATAAGCCACGTCGATGCCGAGATGGCACGCATCTCGGGAAGGGACAGTTAGACCCCGGAAGGTGTCCCAAATTCGAGGGAATTGGGACACGATGTCAGCACGTAGGGTCGGATGAATGCAACGCCAGAGCACAGTCGCGCAGCCTTCTTCGGATGTTCAAGGGCCGGTTCTGAGAGCTTCCTCGTAAAAGGCGAGTCGCGTAGCGGCACGTGCCATGTCACGTTGTTCCTTGATGTAGGAGTACGCGATCCAGCAGCCGGCGACGAGGACTATCAGACCGATGGAAAGAGGCGGGGCGAACGGACTTGCCCATGGTGCGGTTGCTTGCCCTATTAGGGGGAAGGCCACCAAGATAACTCCGACATACAGGGCGGTAAAAGCGCCAAGGCTGCCTCCGCTAAGGTGACCTGCGCGGTTGCGGAGACTGCGCAAGTCTTCGAACTGTTTATCCTCGCTAAGAGCGAGGAAGACGGCGATTTCAGGACGTGTCACTTCCGGGAAGCTTCGCGACCGCAGTCCGCGACGGGTGAAAGAGTGCATGAGGAGAGCCTATGCGAGAGGGCCGGCTTTCTCTCCGGTGGATGAAACGTATTCAATCGGCCTACGCCACGTGCACGGTTGCGCTGGTTGTCTCCTGCACGGAAGAGCGTGGCGCGCTTCTTCCATGCAGCCATGCTAGAAACCGCAGGCGGGGACAACAAGGAGACGGGCCCAGGACTATCGCGTGCTTGCGGTGGTTTCCACCACCGTCTGCAAGGCGTTGGAAATCATGTTCCTCAAGCGGGGTTCGCTTGCGGTGGGCGGTGCGTGTCTTGGACGGCCATTCCGGGTTTCGCTCGGGGAGTGTGGTCTCTGGCTGCTGGAAGAGTTCGACGAGCTGCATTCGCGTTGAGTGCCAGGCCCGGCTGGCTGTTGAGGAGACGCAGGAGCGCTACTACGTGCATGAGAGCGATGATGGCGTTGATCCGGTTGTACTGGTTGCGTGACACGCCATGGGCGGTGCCATGCCTGGTAAAGCCGCGAGGAACAGGAGCTCCTAGCTGGCCGTCGTAGACACTATGTGCTCCTGAGATACCGGCCCACACGAAGTACTCACGTAAGGAGTACAGGTCCATGTCCAGCTGGATCTTCTTATAGCCGGTGATTTGGTTGCGAAAGGTGTTCCCGACGTAGCGCCGGATCAACGTGTCCAAAAGGTTGGCGCTTAGTGCTTGCGAGGATCCAGGGAAGCCGCAAAGGAGGGCACCGGCAGACTCCCGGGCAAAGTCGCGATAGGCAAGCAACTCATTGTCGTCGATCTCCTCCAGCTCAGTGAGACATGAGTTGACGATCCCCTTCCAAGAAGATCCGATCACCTGTCTCCGTGCCTGCTTACCGGGGGCCGCTATGAGTCGTTTGAGAACGGCAGTCGCAGGAACCCAAGCCAACGCAATCCCCTCATCCTCAAGAATCGTCCTAATCAATTCCGGATCCGGCAGCTCGACAAGCCTCCAGTTTGGCAATACCGATCGATGGAGGATTGGGCCAACATTCTCAGCAAATGCCGCGAAAACAGGTGCCAAACGGTTGGCAAGCCTGCGAGTGCTCTCCAAGATCGGTGCAACAGCATCGTAGATGCGGGAGACCTTGGTCTTCACGCTTTTCCCCATCGCCTCTATGGCTGCCTGGAACTCAGGTGTCTGTACCATGAGCGCGAACTGCTCCATCGCGCGTTTTTGTGCCTCGGTTTGCCCGGGAAACCCGTCATTGCGGATAAGTCCCTCCCTCGCGGGTTCGGAGGTGTCTCCAGCGAGAAGTTCGTCCATCATGCTCCTTACCTACAACGACTCTCAGTGCTCGGGAAACCGGGGGTGTTAGTCAGGCATCTGCCAGCCAGCAGGCAGCCCGTCCGAATGTAGGCGATAGCCCACGCAAAGTCACTCTTGGCCTGCGGGACCATCTGTGATGACGCGGATAGAGTTACTTGGAGATCGGGACGACGTATGCTCCGATCCAGTTCCTGTATGTACACAGGAACCCCGCAGAATGGCTCGACCTTTGGAGCGTTGTGAAGAGTTTCGATTCTCGCGTGTATAGCGTGAATGACTACAAGGAGTGGGAGGCCAACGGCCAACTTATCCTTTCGCCGAGATTTCAAAGACGCGAAGTCTGGTCTGACACCGCAAGGTCATACCTTATGGACACCATTGTCCGAGGAAAACCAGTTCCGAAAATCTTCTTACGTCAGCAGATCGACCCCAAGACGGGCAGAAGCACCAGAGAAGTAGTGGACGGCCAGCAACGGCTGCGTACCATCCTGTCGTATCTGAGGGACGGCTTAACCATACGGTCCAGCCATAATAAGGATTATGGAGGGTTGTATTTCAGTCAGCTTGAGGAGGACCAGAGAATCGCGCTTCTTAGCTACGAACTCTCGACGGATCTCCTCATCAACGTCTCTGACTCTGAGGTGTTGGATATCTTCGGTCGGCTAAATTCCCATGCAGTCGTTCTAAACGAGCAGGAAAAGATAAATGCCAACCACTTCGGTCCCTTCAAGAGACTCGCGGACGACCTCGCCCACGATTATTTCCAGTACTGGGTGGAGAACCGCATACTAACGGAAACGTCCGTAATGCGCATGGCTGATGTATCCCTGACTGCAGACCTTATAATTGCCATGTGCGAGGGAATCCGTTCTAAGAAACAGATACGGGCCTTCTATGCTGAGTATGAAAAGGATTTTAAACACGACGTCGACGACCTTAGAAAGCACTTCGACTCGACACTACAGACAATACAAGCTCTGTACCCGGAAGGAATCCGCAGAAGCGAGTTCCGGCGTGTGCACCTCTTCTATACGCTATTTACCTCTATTTACGCAGTGACATTTGGATTACCTGAATCCCGGCCGGGCCCCACCGGGGGGATTGACCCACACTTAGAGCGGGTCCGATACAGGCTCGACCGCGTCGATGAGATCTTTGCTGCTAAGGACCCCGCGGAACTGCAGAAGTCCGAAAGGCAGTTTCTTGCCGACAGTCGGCGCGCAACCACGGACGCGTCCGTTCGCGAGCGGCGGACAGCATACCTAGTGGACTTAATACTCGACAGACTACCTGCCACCGATAGCTAGCGATGCTAGCAATTCGGTCTACACTTGCCAGCTCGCTCTTGAGCATTCGAACTATGGTCAGAGACGTTCACGCAGTGGACTTGAAGGGCAGCTATATCCGTTCCCAGGATGAGCGGGAGCTTATGACCCAGGCATCATTCTTGAGGGCTTTCGTTGCCCACGAATGCTTCCTGGAAGAGGCTTTTGTTCACTACATGATGAGAGGGAAAAGCACGAGAGGATGGGCCCCTGCATGTTATTCAATGGCCCCCTCCGAGGAGCATGCAAGGAACATGCTTGCCGGTAACGCTCGATTCGTAGACTGGTCCACGCCTGACACAGTCAGGAAGTTTGCCAAGCTCTATTTCTATCAAGGCGAGCCGTTCGAGACGGCCCTTAGCTCTGCCCATTCAAACCTGCTTGATATGAAAACTTTGCGTAATGCGTGCGCCCATCTTTCCTCGAATACGAGCGATCAGCTGAACGCTCTCTACAGCAGACACGTGGGACTCGCAAAGCCTCGGGTTACCCCGTATGAGCTGGCGATGGCTCCGGGACCTGGATCGGTCGAAAGTTTCATGACTTCAAGTCTTCGCATCATCGAACAAATAGCGGATCAAATTGCGGATTTCAATTAGGGAAGGCTGCGCTGGCGCTCGTGCGGATTTGAACAGGCGCGGGCGCTGAGGTCACCCGCAGGGCAGGACCGCGTTGACGTGGCAGCCGGCCACGGCAAGTTCACGCACGACGCTCGTTCTGCCGGTGGCGGGCTTCTTCTTCTTCTTTGGAGCGGCGCCCGGTAGGGAGCTGCCCTGCGGGGATCCCGGGCCACGGCTTGCCCTTGTTGTATTTGCGCTGGAGCCGGCGGACTTCCTTCAGCGTGCCGGCCTCGATCAGCTCCGAGATGGACGCGTATCCCTCGAGGTGCCCAACGGCACCATATGCGGCCCTAACCTGCTCTGCGTCCACCTTTGTGAAGTACGGGGAAAAGCTCTCGGGTTTGGCCTTACTCACTCCCCCGAGCCCTTTGTCTCCGGGGAGACGCGCTGGAGCAGGGCGTTGTGGACCTGTTCCAAGGTGGTGGCGCGGACCTCGGCCGTTGCCAGTCGCCGTGCCGCGTCCGCGGCTTCCTTGGCGGCGGCCCGCTCGGCTTCCCGGGACTCCTCAAGCTGCTTGCCGATCACGGCAAGCTGGCGCTCCAAGGCGCTGCGTTGGGCCTCGAGCCGGGTGCTCTCCTCGGCGTGGGCGGCCGCGGCGGCGTCCTGCTCGGCGGCTGCCTGGTCCAGGTCGGCGACGAGTTCGGCGATTTCCTGGTCTTTGTCTTTGCGTTCCTGTGACCAGAGGGCTTCGACGGCGGCGTGGCGTTCAGCGGCCAGGGCGGATGCTTCGGCCCAGCAGGCTCCGGCGAGGCGGGCTGCCTGTTCCAGCAGGGTTGCGGGGGTGGAGGCGACCTGTCCGCCGGCGGCTTGTTTTTCCTCGGTCCATTCCTTCAGGTACCGGGTGGCGTCGGCGTTACTCACGCCGGCGGCCGCGCGGACCGTGGACACGGTGGGCCGGCGCTCGGCGCTGATCTGTTCGGCCGCGGCGTAGACGCGGTCCTTCACGCTCGACGTCATCAAAGCACCTCTTCGATTGTTGATCATGGATAGTAGTAGGAGTAGTAACGATGCTACTCCTACTACTACGGGTTTGAAAGGTTAGAACGGCGGTTCGGCGTCGGGGCCACTGCCCCATCCGCCGGCATTGCTGGTGGACTGGGTGGCCCATGGGTCATCCTGCGGGAGGGACTGTCCGGTGCTGCCAGGCTGTCCAGTGGCGCCCTGGCCGCCGAAACCGTTGCCTCCGGGGCCGCCGGGGCCGGCACCGCGTTGGGTGCGGTTGACTTTGGCGTTGGCGTAGCGGAGGCTGGGGCCGACCTCCTCGACCTCGAGCTCGATCACGGTGCGCTTCTCGCCCTCCTTGGTCTCGTACGAGCGGGACTTCAGCCGGCCTGAGACGATGACGCGCATGCCTTTGGTGAGGGATTCGGCGACGTTCTCGGCCGCTTCACGCCAGACGGATGCCCGGAGGAACAGGGTCTCCCCGTCCTTCCACTCATTGGACTGCCGGTCGAAGGTCCGTGGCGTTGACGCGACGGTGAAGTTGGCGACGGCGGATCCCGAGGGGGTGAACCGCAGTTCCGGGTCGGTGGTGAGGTTGCCTATGACGGTGATGGTGGTTTCGCCGGCCATGATGTGGACCTTTCGTAGGATGCGGTTGAGGGTGGTGTCTTCGGTATCGGGGCTGTCGTACTCGGTGTCGTACCAGGGGGCCGCGGGGTCCGGTTCCACAAGGTAGGGGTCGATGAGGGGGATGTTGATGGTGCTGGAAGGGTTGGCTTCGAGACCGAACCAATCCTCGTCCGGGTCGTACCGGCGCGGGGTGAGGGCGAACCGGTCCTGCGGGATATTCATCAGGCCGCCTTGTGGTGCATGGCTGCCTGGACCAGCTTGTCGCGGCGCAGGCCTGCCCAGTGGTCTTCGTCATCGGCGTTGTTCACAACGACGGGGGCCTGGGAGTAGCCGAGTTCCTGGGTGATGTATTCCAGCGCTGCGGGCACTTCGGTGATGTCCACCGCCTGGTAGGTGATGCCTTTGCGGTCGAAGTAGGCCTTCGTTTCATCGCATTGGCTGCAGGCCGGCTTGGTATAGATGGTGTACTCGGCTGTAGTTGAGGAAGTCATTTTCAGTACCTGGTTTCGTATCAAATGAGTTGCGTTCGTCTGGCTGACTTTCTACCTCAAGACTAACCGTTTTTCATATGAAAAACAATAGCTTTTGAGCTTATTTTACCGGCTTTTTGACTGTTCTTTTTGGATGAAAATTGGCAGGTCAACGTTGGTGGGCCCGTCTGTCATTTTCAGAAGTCGTCTGCACAGAATGTCAGAAGTCCTCTTCACTAAGCCGTTGGGCGGCGCCTGGTTGCAATAGTTCAGAGGAGTACCGAGCAACCAGTGTTCACAAATCATCTGCACTAACCCCGCGAACCCACGGGAAGGTCAGGGCAGTCAGCTTCTGAAAATGACACTGCGAACGGGCTTGCTGGACTCTTGGGTAAAAACGCGAAGTAGCCCGCTGGAAATCCCCCTGCGTTTGAAAAGCCGCCCGCCTGTCCCCGACGAGCGTCAGAGCCTGGCCACATCAACATTCCGTCAATTGCGTTGCCCCGGCCGAAAAGAACCGGCCACGATATAAGGCGCGCCGGCAGCGGTTGTCCCGACCCATGGGGAACTCTCCCGGCGGTGAAACATATGTCCTACCCGGAACCCTGTCAGGGCTGTCCGCCACTGACAGTATGTGTGCCCTGCACTCACTCAGTAATGGCTGGATGCTCTGCTGCCACGCGCCTGGATTGAACCTGCTGTTCGCCTATAAGATGCATCCTCCGTCGCGACCCCTACAACGGAAAGTGGTGCCGGCTCCTGAGTGAGGAACCGGCACCACCACCTTTGCAGGGTTTCCAAGGGGCTATCGCTGGAACAGTTCCCTTGGGAACTGAGTGAGCACTTCGTGACCGCTTTCGGTGACAAGGACAGTTTCGCTGAATCCGATACCGTGGGCCTGGGTAAGCATGTGGAAGACCATGCCGGCTTCGAGCTTCCAGGTGACACCGGGGATCATTTCGCGGTTGAAGTCTCCGGCCATGGGGCGAAAGTAAACGCCCAGACCGTATCCGATCCGGTTTTGGTAGTCCTGAAGAATACCCGCCTTGATCACGGGGAGCCTGCAGGCGTCGTCAATCTCGCTGGCGGCGACACCGGGGGCCATCCGTGCGATTCCATCATCCTGGGCGGTCATGAGGACCTCGGCGGTACGCTTCTGCTCATCGGTGGCTGCGCCTGCGACTGCAGTGCGCATCAGTCTTGCCCAGTAGTGGCGCTTTACGCCATGGATCTCGAATTTGATCGGGTCGCCGTGGCTCATGCGGTGGTCGGTCCAGGACGGGTGTAGCCACGCCGCGCGCTCCCCGGAAGCGATTACGCCGGCCAACTGGTCTTCGCTGCCGCCCTTCGCTTGTCCGGCTGCAACGGCTGCGGCGATGTCGAGCTCGTTCGCGCCGTCAGCAACCGCGTCGATCCCCGCGTGCATGCCCGCTTCGACAGAGCGGGCGGCAGCACGGATGTACTCGATTTCCAGCGGAGATTTGATCAGGCGAACGTGGTCGGTGATCAGTGGTTCCTTGACCAGGGTCGCGTTGGGAAGCAGCCGCTGCAGGATTTGGTAGCGGTCAACGGTGAGGGTCCAGGCATGCTGGTCGATTCCGATTCTTCCGCCAGCAAGTCCGAGGCCTTCGAGCACCTTCTTGGTTGCTGCGATGGGCTCGGGGTCGATATCCGAGTAGGAGACCCTGTTTGGGACCCAGCAGGTGCTCTCGACTGCCGGAGTTTCCATCCCGCGATGTACGAGCACAGGTTCACCGGATGCCGGCACAATAAGTGCGTGGTAGGCGAAGTAACCGCTGTGGCCGAGGTCCAGTCCCGACAAGTAGCAGAGATTGTCGGGCAGGTGAAGGACGAGCGCGTCTAGGTTCTCTCGTTGGATCCCTTCCTGAACGTTGTCGAGCCGTTGCCGGTACTCTTCCCGGGGGAATGCCAGAACAGGCAAGGAAGTTGCGGTGGTTGCGGCAGTGCTCATGGGAGATTCCTTTGTCAGTGCATTCACCGTGGCCCGACGGGCGTTACTCGGACCACGGTGACGATTTTGTTGGTAGGACAGCTGTCGAGTTCCTGGGTGATTTCCGGGCTACGGCTGTCAGGCTTTAGCGGATACTGCGGGTCCGGTGGCGCCCGCCAAGTCCTCTTCGGTGACCAGGGCGATGCCCTTCGTTTCGCGCATTTTGAGAACGAACACGGTGGATACCACGGCTACAGCGATGACGTAGAAGGCAGGGGCGAGGTTCTGTCCTGTGCTAGCGACGAGCCAGGTGGCGACGAAGGGCGCGGTGCCGCCGAAGACCATGTAGGCGAGGTTGTAGCTGATCGAAGCGCAGCTGTACCGCACCCGGGTCGGGAACATTTCCACCAGCAGAAGGCTGGTGACCGCGCCGGTTCCGCCCTGGGCCAGTGCAAGGAGAACCTGTGCGGTGAGGAGCGCAGCGACGCCGCCCTGCTGGGCAATCAAGAAAGCCGGCAACGTGAGGACTACGAAGCCGATGCAGGCACCCAGGGCAACAGGCTTCCTGCCGTACCGGTCCGCTACCAGGGCGAAGATCACGGTGAAGATGATCAGGGCTACGAGGGCGAGCATGTTGGTGACCAGGGCTTCGGTCTTGCCGAGCCCCACGGTCGTTTGGAAATACGTAGGAAGATAGGTGGCCAGCAGGTAGTACCCGACGCTGTTGGTCATCAGGAACCCGAACAGGATGAAAATCGGCTTGCGCTGTGTCCGCAGGGTTTCTTTCAGCGGAGCTTTGGCAACAGTTCCAGCGCTCTTTACGGCGTGGAACGCCGGGGTGTCTTCCAGCCGCAGCCGCAAGTACAGGCCGAGCAAGCCAAGGGGCGCTGCCAGGAGGAACGGGATGCGCCACCCCCAAACTGCAAATTCTGCCGCGGGAATGGCTGCAGAGAGGAGAGCCGAAAGACCGGCTGCGAGGACAAATGCGAAGGTTGTGCTGGCTGGGAGTGCACTGGCGAAGAACGCTCGCCTGTTGGCTGGCGCATATTCGATAACGAATGACGACGCGCCCGCATATTCGCCTCCAGCTGAGAAGCCCTGAATGCATCGCACCAGCACCAGCAGTACCGGTGCCAGGACGCCGACCTGTTGGTGGGTAGGCAGAACACCGATCGCGAAAGTCGAGGCGGACATGAGGACGATCACCATAGAAAGGGTGTTCCGCCTCCCAAATTTATCCCCGATAGCCCCGAAGAACACGCCTCCCAAGGGACGCAACAGGAACGACACACCGAACGTTGCGAAGGTGGCAAGCAGTGAGACTGTGGGGTCTTTGGAGGGGAAGAACAAGGTAGCGATCGTGCTGGCGAGGTAGCCGTACACCGCGAAGTCGAACCACTCCACCAGGTTGCCTATGCCACCGCCCAGGATGACTTTCCTCAAGGTAGATCGGGTCACCTTATCCTGAATTTTCGACGGGGGTATGGGCGGTACGTTGTTCGATACTGATGCTTTGCCGTTCATGGTGGATGGATCTCCTTACGAGGTTGAATGCAACCTTAAAAACGATTGTTCCTGGGCGACAGGGGTCGCACCACGGGGATGGTCAGTGCGTACCTATGGGGGTGAAGATTCGATTGCGGGTTGCGGCTCCTTGTGTGTGCCGCGTCCTGTTGGTGGCCACAAAGCCCTGATCTTCACTACCGGTCACTTCTCAGCCAACTGCGAGTTTTGTGGTGTAAACCACATTAGATGTTATAACAAATAACGTCAACACATCAGGCTAGTTTTTTATAGCAAGACTTTCTCTTGTGCGGTATTCTCTACTCATGACGATCCACGAAGAGGTAGCCTCCATTGCGCCGGCGGAAGTGCGCACGCCCTCCGCAGTTATGGCGGGGCCTCTGGCCGATCAGGTCTTCGCGACCCTGCGCGGCTGGATTATCGAAGGGCGCTTACCCCCCGGTTACCGCCTGCGGGTCCGTGAACTTGCTGCATCCGTTGGTACCAGTGTTCAGCCCGTGCGCGACGCCATCATGAGGCTCGTGGAGACCGGGCTGGTCGTCCAGGAGCCCTACAAGGGTGCGCGGGTGCGGGGCCTTGAGGTCTCGGAACTTCAGCAGGCCTATGACGTGCGGATCCTCGTTGAGGGCGAATGTGCGCGCCTTGGCGCGTTGGCCGCCTCCCCGGCAGTAGCCGAGCGGATGCAGGGACACTGGGAAGAGCTTCAGAAGGCGGTGGCCGCGCGAGATATCATCGCTGCGCTGCAGCAGGATGAGTTGCTTCTTGGCGCGCTTTACGCCGCCGCCGACAACGAAGTAATGGTGGACGTCATCAACAGCTTGTGGGACAAATGCCGTCCGTACAAGCTCATCTGGGCAGGCGGAACCACCGGCGAAGGCGACCTCAGCATGTGGCATTACAAGCCGGAACTGATCGCCGCTGTTCGGCGCAACGACGGCGTTGAAGCGGAACGCATCATGCGGACTTCCTACAATGTGGCCAAGGCTGCAATCCGTGCGACGCTGGCTCGAAACCAGGCCAAGTAAGTTCTTCGCTGGAAGCCGTTCGGCGCAATGGACCAGGAGCGGCTGGGCGGGACAAGGGTTCAGCAGATCTTAGGTGTCGTGCATCTGGAGAATCTACTGACGACATGAAGGGTGACCCCGCCCTGGGGCCTTACGATGTCAGTCGCCGTTGTCCGGCTTCCCCTACTTCTGTGAGTTGTGTATCAGCCTGCGCCTGGGTCGGTGGGTTGCGTGCCGAGAGCCAGGGGGTCACCCTAAATTCGACTGTTTGAAAAAGCGGCAGCACTCGAACATATGTGTTCGGGTGCTGCCGCTTTTGGGTGTCTGCTCCGACGCAGCTGCGGTTACAGCTGGTAGTCGCGGAACGGTGCGGTGCAGGGATTGCCGAGAGCTATTGATGCGCTTCGTTCCTCGGTATCGAAGATCGCAGCAGCAGCGGTGATCGTTGGTTGGTGTTCTGTTTCGTGGGCACAGATCGAGTACGGGGCATCCCCGTGATCGACCAGGATTTCCTTGATTTCTTCCGCGGTGGCAGGCTTCCGGTCGTTCATGAGGCTGCACGCGCGTGGGTAGCGGTGATGGGACGAAGGAGACGGCGCTTTGCTTTCGTCTTCGAACCTTGCAATCGTGCTGATCGCATGGTTGGCGTGGGACCAGCCATACCCAGTCTGGGGCAGGAAGACTGGGCCATCTTCCCCTGGATGCACCTCGACAAGGTCGGCGCCGTCGAGATCGCCAACCAGATAGGTCCGGCCACCGACCGCCCCGTACTGCTTCAAGGGGCTCAACGCCTCCGCCCGGTTGTGGCCTGCGAGCATGAGCCGGCGCATTACGGTGCTGGGAACACCAACCTTCAAGCCGTTTGTGTAAAGGTCGGCATTCACAAGAGCAACACCTGCTTCATTGATGCCGATCCATCCGACACCTCCCGGGGATGCCAGTACCAGCGTCTTCAGGGTGTCGGGTCCTTGATGCATGTGGGGGCGCAGGAGCGCAAATCCGGCCGAGGGCTTGGCATCCCAGTTCTGGGCAAGGATGGGGCCGCGGCCCGAACGGGGAATTCCGAACACGGTACATCCACCAGCACCCAATTCCGCCTGTTTCGCGAGGCTGAATACTTCAAAAACATTCAGGAGCACGACGTCTTCGATGCGGCAGTTCGCACCTTCTGCAATGCCGGTCATTTCTTCGGCGATCGCCGGCGCAGCCGACTCAATGAAGCTCCACCAGGGAGCAGAATCGGGGCCAGGGGACCCTTGGCGGGTGGCGGTTATGCGATCTTGAATTTCCTGTCGGAGAGCTTCGCCGTGCGCTTGGCCGCGCTGGCGGGCCGTCCCGGTAAGTTCCAGTAAGTCGTTCACGGGGTCCTCCATGTATTGCCGTGCTTGTTTTTAGGTTATCGACGCTCAGAGTCTTTTGGGCCGCACTGCCGAAGCATTTGCTCAGGCAGCGGAACCGAATCGTTCGAGGCGGAATGGCTTGAGGAGCGGTTGTTCTTGTCCCTGACTGATTTCTTGGGCCACGAGGGCCCCGGTCAACGGCCCGAGGGTCACGCCCAATGTCCCATGACCAGTTGCCAGGTAGAGGCCGGGGCGGCCAGATACGGGTCCGATGATGGGCAGGTCGTCCACCGTGGTGGAGCGGTGTCCAACCCATTCGGTCTCGACTTCCGTGGGACGCCAGTCCTCCAGGTAGCTGAGGCCGTGCCGTATGACCATGTCCAGCCGTTTACGGTTCAAAGTGAAGTCCCGCCGGCCCAGATCGTAGGTTCCGGAAAGGCGCACGGCTTGACCGAAGGGGGAACATGCAACCATGTTTTCGTACAGTTTCAGCGGTTTTGACGGGGCGGTGCCTTCCCCGTAGGCTGTCAGGCTTGTGCCCTTGGCAGCTTCCAGAGGAACTTTCACGCCTACCTGCTGCAGCAGCGCCCGTGATGGGTAGCCTGCTGCCACGACCACGTGGTCTGCGTTGAGCGACTGGCCGTCATTCGCGATGACTGTCCACTTGTCCAGCCCCCTCGGCACGATGCGGTCCACTTTCTGATTCTCAATGATTTCGCCGCCGGCGTCGATAACCGCTTTTGCCAGTCCGTCGGTCAGCGTCTCCGGACGGACATGCCGCTCATCCTCAAGGTGCAGCACACCGGCGACGCCACGCCGGATAGCAGGGTCGAAGTCGACAACGTCTCCACCCCGATGAACGGTGATCTTGCCCGCGTAGCCCAGTGAACGCATGTTCCCTGCCAGCTGCTCGTAGTGCACAAGATTCTCTTCTTCCTTGAACACCACCCCCAGCCCGTCCTTGTGCTGTTCAAAGCGCACTCCCCTGTCGGCGAGCGAATCAAAGTATCCAAAGGCGTGCTTGGACAGGCTCTGCAGGGAAGCCATCCCTCGGGCATGGTGGGCTTTGGTGCTGGCCAGCAGGAACTGGGTAACCCATGATGCGAATCCGAATTCAAAACGCGGCTGCATCCTGGCGGGACCGTCCGGACTGGTGAAACTCCTCAGCGCATCACCGACGACTCCGGGAGCGGCCCTGGGGCTTGAAAGAAAGGGAGTGACCCATCCAGCGTTTCCCGCTGAAGCTCCGGCGCCGACGGCACCAGAGTCGACAACCGTCACCTGGTGGCCAAGCTCGGACAGCTCGTAGGCGCAAGACAGCCCAATAACGCCGGCGCCAATAATCGTTACCTTCATCGCGTTACTCCCGCCTGGTGCTTTCGCGTTCACCGCTGCCGCTTAAAAGCGACCGCGTCGAACTCGACCTGAGTTGCTCCGCGGAATCGGGAGACTTCAACAGTTGTCCGGGCCGGAGCTCCATCCACGCAGACCACCGCGGTGTATACCTCGTTCATGGCCGGTAGTTGCTCAATGTCGGATACGTACCCGTTGACCTTCAGCACGGTTGACCAGTCAGCCCCGGCCGCATGCAGTGACGATTCCAGGTTCCTCAGAGCAGTGCGCACCTGCGTCGCAAAATCAGCTGAAACGCTTCCATCGGATTCAACCGGGAGGGCTCCACTCGTCCAGACCAGACCACCGAAGGCAACCGCCGAAGAGTAGGGAGAGCCTTCCGGGACGTGCTCCAGCCGGACTATTTCCCGTTCAATTACGCCCTCTGACGCCATCACGCACTTCCTAACTAGCTCTATTGTGTCCTAATCCACAGTAGATGTTATAACAAATAACGTCAATACAACTTTTGCCGTTTTAATAACATCTGCTCCTGAGTGGTCCTTGCCACCTGCTTCCGGCAGGAACTGATCAGCGACGAAAGGCCGTGATTACATGAACGAATCCCCCACCCTTGTCCTCCCGACAGCCGAGACGCTACGGCTTCGCCGTCAAGAAGTCGTCGGTGAAATAGCCCTCCGGGGTCTCATGACAGATGAAGAGCCGCTTTGCGGCGTCATCGACCTCGACACTGCGGACGAACTGATCGAGGCACTCAAATCCGTCTATCCGGAATCCCTCCCGGCCCTGCACACCGTGGCAGCGAAGGCCATCACCCTGCGTCCGGTCTTGGCCCACTACGCCCAGGCCGGGCTGGGATGCGAAGTAGCCAGCCCTGGCGAACTACAGCTCGCTCTCACCTCGGGGTTCTCCCCCGACCGGATCATTTTTGACTCCCCGGCCAAGACCCGTTCCGAAATCGCGACCGCCCTTCGCCTCGGCGTGTCCTTCAACGTGGACAGCTTCGAGGAGCTCGCGCGAGTGGACGATCTCATTGCCGAAATCGACGGCCCTCTTCCGCACATAGGCGTGCGGATCAACCCCCAAACGGGAGCAGGGACCATCGACGCCATGAGCACGGCCACCGACACCTCCAAATTCGGGATCGGACTCAATGACCACCGGGAAGCACTTATCGAAGCCTTCGCTACCAGGCCATGGCTCAACCAGCTGCATGTCCACAGCGGATCCCAAGGCCTCAATCTGGAACACAACGCCCAAGGCATCCGCCTCATTGTGGACCTTGCCGACGCTATCGCCCACAGGGTCGGCCATGACCAGGTCCGACGCATTGACGTCGGCGGCGGGCTCTCCGTGAACTTTGAATCAGATGAGATCACTCCCACCTTTCAGGATCACCGCTCAGTCCTTGAAACCCATGTCCCCGAGCTGTTCAACGGACGGTTCACCCTGATAACAGAATTCGGGCGCGCATTGACCGCCAAAGCCGGCACCCTGGTCAGCCGGGTCGAATACGCCAAGTCAACGGGTGGGCGACCCATCGCGATCACCCATGCAGGAGTTCAAGTAGCAACCCGCACCGTGTTCATGCCACAACACTGGCCATTGCGGATTGAAGTTTTCGACTCAGCAGGGGTGCAGCGCACCGGCCACCCCATAGTCCAGGACATCGCCGGCCCGGCCTGCTTCTCCGGTGACATGCTCGCAGTGGGCAGGGAGCTGCCGGCAGTCGCATCATCGGACCTGATTGCTCTGCCCGAGACCGGTGGCTACTACTTCTCCAGCCACTTCTCCTATAACGCTTTGGCGCGCCCGGCCATCTATGCCGTCTTCACCGATGATGCCGGTCAGCGCCAATGGTGGCTGGCCCGCCGTGCGCAAACCCTGGAACAGATCGTTGCCGAAGCCGGAGAACCGGTCCTCACTCCGCTCTCGCACATCCCCGCCTGAGCAGACCCCCACCAACCAACCGACAGGACACACCGTGCAAGCCCAAACCTTATTTTTCGCCTACCCCATACAGGGCGAGGTCACCAGATCCTCAGCAATCTCACGACGGCCAGTTGCCGCTCCAACCATTTCCGTACTTGACTCCGCCGCGGAGCGAGGCGACGGCGTCTTCGAAACCTTCGGCGTCATCGGACAAACCGCCCAAGCGCTCGACCCTCACCTGAACCGACTCAAAACGAGCGCCCGCCTGTTGGATCTGCCCGATCCCGACAAAGACGAGCTCCGGCGAATAGTCATGAACACCGCCGGTCTGACCGATCCAAACGGCGAGCATTCCCTGAAGCTCGTACTGACTCGCGGAGGGCCGGGAACAAACGGTCGTCCGGCAGCCTGGATCATCCTTTCTGACATGCCCGACTACAAGACAGTCCGCAAAGAGGGGCTGCGCGTTATCACCCTGAACAAGGGCTATCACAGCTCACTCGTCGCGGAGGAACCCTGGCTTCTTTTCGGGGCAAAGCACCTGTCATACGCGCAGCACATGGCGGCACTGCGCGAAGCACGGCGCCGCGACGCTGAAGAGGTCATCTTCACAACGGCCGACCGCCTGCTGCTTGAAGGCCCGACTTCGACCCTCATTGTGCGGCAGGGCGACCAGCTCCTAACCCCCGATCCCGAACTGGGAATCCTTCACGGCACCACCCAACGCGACATCTTCGCGCACGTCAAACAGCTCGGGCTGCAAGGAAAGTACGAGCGGCTCACGAAGGACGCGCTGCTCGATGCCGACGCCGCCTGGCTTGTTTCAAGCGTACGCATGAGCGTTCCGGTGACCCATGTAGATGGAGTGGAAATCAAACGCGACCGTGGGCTCACCGACCAACTCAACGAGTTCCTGCTGAACCGACGCTGAGGCAACAACCGAACTCCATCCGCGAACCAAATACTGGTAAAAGAAGGGTCAAGATATGGACGTTCACGCTCAGACAGACTGGCAGCGCACCTTGGGACAGTGTGTCGAAATCCGACGGAATGCCGAAGTCCTCCGAAGTGGAGTAGTCGAAGCTGTCATGCCGGATAGCTCAATACTGTGGATCGCAGCTTCGGGTGCGCTCCCCCGCAGCATGTTTGAACGCCGCGAAGGCCACGAGGTCTTGTTCGCTCCTCCTGGCATGAGAACCCGGGGCAAGCAAGCTAAGCAACCACACCGGCATATAGCAGACCAAAAAAGCACCGCCGACGAGAAGTCCCGTCCCCAACGGGCCCTTCGGCTTCCTGCCCTAAGCCCGCCGTCATCGGCAAGGTGCCGAAACCTATCGAAAGGCTTGCGCAGTCCGACGTGACACATTTGGATATGCCCAATCTCAGCCATGGATCTCGAAACCCTAGGGAGGCGAGACGTCTCACCGACCCGGTGACCCTGCAAGGTTAGTGCCTCCAATTTTCGCGGGATCGTGCGGGTTCGTCCGCGACCGGCGATTCTTGCAACTATGTCTCATAACCTTCTGGTTGAATCGGCGTATTCACCGTTAGCTACGAGACACACCGGAGCAGCCCATGACGAAAGTGATCGGCTATGGGCGCGTTTCCACGCGCCAGGAGTCCACCGACCGGCAGCAGGCAGACCTCCTGGCCGCCGGCGACTCGAAACGCGGCCTGCAGAGCAATACGGTGCTCGCCCATTAGGCTCGATGCATGACAGACGCCCTTGGTGAACTAGTCCTGCTTGACGACGACGAACTCTTCGGAATGCTCGGCAAAGCCACCGGGCCGAAGGACTTCGGCCTCAACGACATTCAGGCTTACGCGCGGTTGGGCCGTGCCTGGTTTCAGCAGAACGCCCGGCAGCTGCAGGAGAGGATTTGCTTGAACGAGGGGGTGCAGGTCTTCCTCGATGGCGGCACCGAGTACAACGCCGTCATGGAGGCTGCTACGGTGGTCGACGCGGTAGCCGGGGTGCTCGACCAGAAGACGCTCTTTCTGTTCGCGGTGCTGGTGGCGAAGCTAGGCCTAACGTCCTACTGCAATCGCAAGTCGTGACCGGGCCGCCCAAGCCTTCGCCTGCACAACTCCTGGCTGAGGAGATGACGCTGCTGGGGCGCCGCGACGTGCCTGACGATCAACGGGAGCGCCTGCTGGCGCATGTGAAGGAGGCGATCGACCAGGGGTTCACCGCGCGTAGCGAGGAGGTAGTCGAGGCCTTGATGAGCATGGAATTCGACGACTGGCCCGCGCAGCTCTCGAGGTCGCTGTTCGGCGAAGTGTTGGCCGACGTCGACCTCCTGCCGGCGAGTCTCTTCACGGAGAACCTGAACCGACTCCGCCGTACGCATCTAGCGTTCCTGCCGTCGCAGTCGTGGAGCGCGATGACCGTTCCGGCTGGGGACTCCTACCTCATCGCCATCGACCAAGAGGTGCCCTCCGCGCTCTACTTCCTCGCCAAGCTCATGATCATTCGCTGGACGGTCCAATTCGGCGAGGACGTTGTCGATGCGGAACTCGACCGCGTCGGCGCCGAGATCCCCACTGAGGTTCTTGCCCGCCTCGTAAGGTGCTACTTCGGTGCGGCCCAGCTTGACGGCTCGTTCCTGCTGCCCACAGTGATTCGGAACACCGAGTCGCAACTCACGGTGGCGCTGAGTGCGACGCTCCACGCGGAGAGGTTCCTGATCCACCACGAGGCCCAGCACATCACCCTGGGTCACTTGGATCCTGACGCGGAACCCATGGCACCGACCACGATGGATGCCGGCGTCCGGCAGGAGTTGGAGGCCGACGCCGGGGCCGTAGCTGCGACGTTCGCTCGGTTCGTCAACCACGAGCTCGACGACGACGAGCAGTTTGAGCTGCTTATGGCGCTCTGCGGGATGCGGTTACTGTTCGAGGCTCAGGACATGGTGGAGCGATCGTACTTCCTGCTCCGCCCGCCGTCCCATCCTTCGCCGCAGGTTCGCTACGAGGCGTTAAAGGAGGCGGCTCTGAAAGCGTGGATACCAGCCGAGGTGCTGAAGACGGCCGACGAACTAACAAGCACGCTAGCCGAGATCTGCGACCAGAGCCGCAGCTTGGAGCCTCGGCCACGGCATCAGGAGTCGTTGCGCGATGTGCTTCAAAGGTATCCCCACTTCCCACCCAGAGCCGATGCGGCGCACTGGCAGGTCGTGGATAACACCGAGGAGACACTACGGGTACTTGCGCTCTCGATCCCCCAGCATCTGGCGGAGCTGACCCGCGGGGTGGGCGCCCCAACCTTCGCAGATCAGCTCCGGATCATCCAGTTGTCGGTTGAGTTACATACGCGTGAAATGTACGAAGAGGTCTTCGACGATCCCGAGACCATGGCGACCATGTACCGTTTCGGGGACCTGGACCTCAACAATCCGGAGGAACGGTGGCGGCGGACCGCAGCGCTTTTCTTCGACTCGACATGGGGCGCCCGGATACTCCCACGCGTGCTTGGCCCTGCCATCAAGAAGATGCGGGAGGCAGTGGACAACGGCAGCGGTCTCTCCTCTGATCAGCTCACAAGTTGGGTTGGATCCTGCGTGCCGGGGGAGGCAGTTCTGCCAGGTGTGGCGTTGCTTCAGCGGATGCTACGCGATCCCAGCGCCGAGAGGATCATCCACTTAATCGCAGCGGAGGATCTCACCGGAATGGAACACCGGCTCATGATGGCCACTGACGGGGAGAGCCCTGCGTCGTTCGTTCCCGAATGGGCCTATCACCCCGGCCCGTTAGGGCGCCGGACGCACCTTCTCGTGGAAGATCTCGTGCCCTCCGCTGCCGATCTGCTTGGGACCTGGCTACTCGAGGCTGACGAAGCGATCTGGCGCTTCTCGATGGACGGCGGGTCGGCCTTCTCCGAGCTCTACAGACGAGCGCGAGCGGGCGCTGCCAACGGGATCGAGCAGGGTGACGAGGCGGGTTCCGACACCGTCACGGCGTACCTGCGAATGATCGCGCTAGCAAAGCCCAGGCACGCGCGCCTCTGCGAGGCAAGAAGCCAGGACCAGGAGGCTTTTCGCCAAATGCATGATTTGCTTCCGGCACTAGGCATCCTGGCTGGTCCGGATCGCACCTTGGAGCTGGCCCTACACCTCGGGACGAAGGCCGCGGAACGCGGTTGGTTTCCCGAGGTTAGCCAGGTGGTCGAATTCCTTGAGGCGTCGTCAGCCCCGTTCCACGGGGCAGCTGCTAAGTTGAGGGCGCTGTCGGTTCCCGAACATCTATAGGGTAGGAACGGAGGACCCGTCGATTGGCACTACGACGTCACCTTTGAAATGCTCCCGGGCGGGCCCATGTAGCTACGGAGCCGAAGGACAGTCATACTCGGATCCGAGTGTTGTCTCTTGATATCAGGTCCCCTGTTCTCGGCATGAGCGGATGAACATGCCACACTGCCGACCACGCCATGTGGTGCAGCTGAAGGAATGGCTCACGGGACACGGAAACCGCCAAAGTGAGACGTGATGACCTCGGTGGAAACATGCCCGACGAGCCTCATGACCCACGGACGGCGGGTGATACTCCACCAGGTCTGCGGCAGGGCAGGAACTTTACCTGGCCGGCGTCCGCGGTCGTGAAGTACGGGGGAAAGCTCTCGGGTTTGGCCTTGCTCACTCCCCCGCGCCCTTTGTCTCCGGTGCGACCCGCTGCAGTAAGGCGTTGTGGACTGTTCAAGGGTGGTGGCGCGGACCTCGGCCGTTGCCAGTCTGCGTGCCGCGTCCGCGGCTTCCTTGGCGGCGGCCCGCTCGGCCTCGCGGGAATCCTCCAGCTGTTTGCCGATCACGGCGAGCTGGCGCTCCAGTGCGCTGCGTTGGGCTTCGAGCCGGGTGATTTCCCCGGCGTGGGCGGCCGCGGCGGCGTCCTGCTCAGTGGCTGCCTGGTCCAGGTCGGCGACGAGTTCGGCGATTTCCTGGTCTTTGTCTTTGCGTTCCTGTGACCAGAGGGCTTCGACGGCGGCGTGGCGTTCAGCGGCCAGGGCGGATGCTTCGGCCCAGCAGGCTCCGGCGAGGCGGGCTGCCTGTTCCAGCAGGGTTGCGGGGGTGGAGGCGACCTGTCCGCCGGCGGCCTGTTTTTCCTCGGTCCATTCCTTCAGGTACCGGGTGGCGTCGGCGTTACTCACGCCGGCGGCCGCGCGGACCGTGGACACGGTGGGCCGGCGCTCGGCACTGATCTGCTCGGGCCGCGGCATAGACGCGGTCCTTCACGCTCGACGTCATCAAAGCACCTCTTCGATTCCGAGTAGTAGGAGTAGTATCAGTACTACTCCTACTACTGTTTGGTATGAAACCCTTGGCTGAGCGCGACACCGGGGCCCTGGCAGATCGCCAGGCGGGGACTGGATCGCAGTTGCGGCAGCTGCTGACCGCTGGCGCGGACGGGGACTGGATCTGTGGCGGCTAGCCGGACATTGACCGGGCTGGCGGCGGAGCGTTCGCCGGGGGGGCGGCCGGGATACGCTTACGGATGCCCAGCCCGGCGAGCACGCTCCTGATCCCTGGAACGCCAGGTCCTGATAGAGGGGGCACCGCGTGAAGCAACTGGATGACTGCCTCCACAACATCTCCCACTAACCGCGATGAGCCAGATAGCCAGGCGTGGTGACGTGCCGCTGTGGTCAGCCGGTTGGGTGATGGTTCCTGCCGTCCAGGTAAGTGCGGGGAAATCCGCTTACGGAGCTTTTGCCGTGCCCGGGTGGGCAAAGGCCGGATACGGGCCCCAGTCGTCCGCGGTCGTCGACGCCGGCATCCGCGAGATGAAGGGCGGCGTTTCGGATACGCTGGCTCCTCCTGGGGCTGTGGGTGACTGCCCCTGTGCACACCCTGGATCGGGCCTGGCTGTGCTCTTGGTTTCAGGCTGGGTGGTGTCGTCGGCGTCAGGCCGACTGGCGCGTTTCTGCGCGGTGGGATTCCGGCCATTCAGTGAGCGCCCGGCGCACAAGCTGCCTCTCGGGTGGAGGTCGCGTCTATTTGGGGCCGTGCTTCAATGACGATCGACCGTGCCATCCCCCACGGCAGCCTGCGACCGTGAGCGCGCAGGCCGCAGGAGGTTCATTTGCTGAGTTCGAGCGTCATCTGGACCACGTCGGGTCGCATCCACGAATCACCCGTGACCAGCGGGAGCCCTGTGAGCGCATCTTCTACGGTCGAGGTGGTGTGCATGACCACTGGCTGCCCCTCGAACTCCAGATTGCGCCCGACGTCTTCGGGCACAATCGTCAGGTCCGCGCGGATCCATCGGCGTTGTGGATGGTATCCCAGTGACTCGAGAAGGAGGACCTGAGAGCCGCCTCGTCCCAGCAGGTGGTCGATGTGCGGCGCCAGACCAGGCCGGAACCACACGCGCGACTCTTCTGCGATCAGACCGTCCACATAACAGAGCCGGTCGACCATGAGGGCGGGTTCGCCGACCTCGAGCTTGAGTTCCGTGCGCACGGACTCCGTCGGCGCCTCCTCGACGACCCGGAGGACGCGGTTCTCCGGCACGCCCCCGGCCTCACGAACGGCTTGGGACCAGCTCGGGGACGACCCGACGCGGGTCACGATCTCGAGCCGGCGGGCAACGAACGAACCGCGTGCGCGCATCCGGGTGATGAGAAAACGCCGCTCCAACTCCTGAAACGCCGCGCGCGCGGTGAGCCGGCTCACGCCGTGCATCCGGGCGAGCTCGTTCTCCGACGGCAGCTGATGTCCCGGGGGCAGGGTGGCGATCTGCGAGGCGAGCTCGTTTGCTACGCGCAAGTAGGTGGAGACGCGCGTGACCGCACCTGACTGTACCGACGTGTCGATGGGATTCTCCCGTCTCAGGTCCAAGGTCGCGGGCCCGCCGGGTGCGGGTCGATGACTCAGAACACCCGAAAGTCTAGTGCAGATTCCCGACTTGCGACCCATCCGAACGACCGGGCGAGACCAGATAGAAACCTATATATACAAGATGTCTACTGGTCTTTACCGAATCGGGAGGATTTGTTCATTTTCCGTTCGCGCGGTCCCCGGATGCTGTTCACGTCATCATCAGGTCAGCCCCGCGATCCAATGCGGAGCCGAGAGTTCGGAGAAGCATGATCGAAGAGTTCCCAGGTACGGTCCAGCAGGCCCCCGCGCGGGCCGCTCGGCCTGAGCATCGATATGGACGCGGCATGGGCCGGCTCGCGCCCGGTGCTCTGGTCATGCCGGTGATGGCGTTCCTCCTTGCCTTCGTGCTCCTCCCCGCGTTGCTTGCGCTGGTGAGCTCGCTGTTCCGGATCCGCCTCGGTTCCCAGAACCAGGCAGTCTGGACTGGTATCGGAAATTATCAGCGGATCTTCACCGATCCGACGGTGCTGCAGGCGATGGCGAATACCGTGTTCTACTGCGCAATGACCATCCTGCCGAGCATCGCCCTCGGTCTCGGTCTGGCGCTAATGACCAATTCCCTGCGACGGGGGCGTGCGGTCGTCGAGGCCCTGTTGTTCCTTCCGTTCACCGCGAACCTCGTCGCGATGGCCGTGGTGTTTCAGTACGTTTTCACCCTCCGCGGCGGGTTCCTCAATCAGCTCACTGCAATGGTCGGTCTCGCGCCGCTGAATTATCTCGGTGACGTGCATCTCGCGCTGCCGACGATCGCGGCGATCGGGGTGTGGCGGGCAACATCGCTGGCGATGCTCATGTACCTCGCCGGGCTGACCACGATCTCCACCGCTGTGCGTGAAGCAGCGGTAGTCGATGGCGTCGTTGGCTGGCGACGGCTGCGCTGGATCACGCTGCCGCTGTTGCGACCGGTGACGCTCTTTGTGCTGGTCCTCACCACGCTGCAGTCCGTGCAGGTTTTCGACACGATCAATGTGCTCACGCGGGGTGGACCGCTCAACGCGACCCAGACCGTGCTCACCGAGACCTGGCAGCTCGGATTCATCAACTACGACCTCGGGCAGGCCGCGGCGCTCTCAGCGGTGCTGCTGTTCATCCTCATCACCTTGGGGACGCTGCTGCGCCGTCGCGCATTCGAGGAAGGTGCATCCGCATGAGCTGGGCACTCGTCGGCCGTTTCCTTCGCATCGCGGCGATCGTGATTGCCTGCGCGTTCGCGATCTTCCCATTCGTCTGGATGCTCCGTACCTCCGTCGCATCGGCGGACGCGATCGTCGTTGACGGGATCTCACCGCTCCCGGGTTCGTTTGACTTGTCGAACTTCGTACGCGCCTGGACCCAAGCCGACCTCGGACACGCCATGCTCGTCGGCGCGATCGTCACGGTCTCGATCCTTGCCCTGCAACTCGTAACCTGCGTGCCGGCTGCCTACGCGTTCGCGAAGCTCCGGTTCCGTGGCAAGCGCGCCGCTTATGTGATCGTTCTCGCCTCGTTCCTGGTCCCGGCGCAGGCAACCGCGTTGCCCCTCTACATTGGGATCAGTCATCTCGGGCTTTCGAACACTCTGACGGCTCTCATTGTGCCGTTCGGGACGAGTGCGTTCGGTGTGTTCCTTCTCCGCCAGCACATGACGACGATCCCCGACGCCCTGATTGACGCGGCGCGTTCCGACGGGCTCGGGACGATTCAAACGATCTGGCGAGTGGTCGTCCCGTCCAGTCGCCCTGCAATCGCATCCTTCGCCCTCTTCTCGGTCTTCTTCCACTGGAACGACTACCTGTGGCCCTTGCTCGTGTCGCGCAGCGCCGAACTGCGCACTCCGCCACTGGCGGTGGCCGTGTTCAACCAAGCGGAAGTCGGCCAGGACTTCGGCGCGCTCAGCGCAAGCGCGGTGATCATCACCATCCCGATCCTGAACCTTTTCCTCATCCTCCGACGGCGATTCGTCGCTGGGATCGCCGGCGGCGAGCTCCCCGGATGAGGCGTCATCTAGTCCCCAGAACCCACAACATCGAAGGAAGAACCCCTATGTCCGAGTTTCGCAAGTGCCTCGCTGTCGCCCTGTCCCTCGGCGTCGGCCTGCCTGTCGCACTCGTCGGGTGCGCGTCAAACGACAGCACCACCGGTTCCGCCGCGGCGGCGGCCACCGCCAAGCCGATCACACAATGCACCCCCTCCGGACGCACCATCACTGCCGAGTACGCCTCGCAGGGCGAGGCCGCGGTCAACATCGCCAAGCCCATCCTGGAGAAGAATTTCCCGGGCCTGACCGTGAAGCTCAAGGAGGTGACGATCCAGAGCTACGACCAGCTGACCCAGGCCTTGACGGCCGACATCGCCGCGGGCTCGAGGCCCGACGTGGCAATGGTCGGCCTTTCGCAGGTCAGCTACTACGTCGACCGGTTCAAGCCCCAGCCCCTGGACGAATCGGCACTCAACTCCACCTACATCAAGCGATACCTGGCCGCAGGCACCGTCAACGGCACCGCGTACGTTGCTCCTGCCCAGGTGTCGGTGCCGGCGCTCTTCATGAACAAGACCCTCGCCGCCAAGGCGGGGATCACGCAGGCCCCGACAACCATGGCGGAGATGCTCGAGGACGCCCGGAAGATCAAGAAGGCCACGGGCATCGCGTCCGTCCAGCTCTCGACAGACGCGTCCGCGGAATTTACTGCGCAGGGGATCGTGCAAACAGCGGGGGCAAAGTGGATCAACGACGATGGTACCGCCGGATTCGACACCGACGCGGGTCGTCAGGCCCTGTCCGTGTACGAAACCCTCGGGAAAGAAGGGCTGCAGGACCCGATGACGAGCGCTGAGGCGACGACCGCGTTCAACGCCGGGCGCATGGCGTTCTGGGTCTCGGGAAACACAACGGCCTCCTCAACCCGCGCCGCGGTCGGGGACAAGTTCGACTGGAGCGTCTCCGCCCTGCCCGTGGTCGATGCGTCGCAGAAGGACGCCGCCCTGCCCGCAGGTGGCAACGGTTGGACCGTCCTGTCCGAGGACTCCTGCCAGGCCGCCTATGCCGGGCAGATGATCAAGCTGATGCTCGACCCGGAGGCTCTCAAAGCAAGCCAGAAACAGTACAGCTACATCCCCGTCGACGCCAAGGAGAAGGACGAGCTCCTCGCCACGTCCGACGCGAACACGCAGCTCGGCTGGGGCTGGCGATACGACGGCACCCCGACCACGTGGGCCGCATGGCCCAACGGCGCGACCGGACAGGCCAACCAAGTCGTAGCCCAGATGCTTCAGAGCCTGATCCGGGGCAGCGACACGAAGCAGACTGTCGGGAACGCCGCCAAGCAGATCAACGCGGTCGTCAAGTGATGGCCTCCGTTCAGCTCCGGGAGGTATCAAAGCGGTTCGGGAACGTTGTCGCCGTTGCCGAAACATCGTTCGACCTCACCGACGGCGAAAGCCTCGTCATCCTGGGGCCCTCCGGATCCGGGAAGAGCACGCTCCTGCGGCTCATCGCCGGGCTCGAGGAAGCCGATGGCGGCGACATCTTCATCCGCGGCGTCCAGCAAGCCACCCTGCCCGCACACAAGCGCGACATCGCGATCGTGTTCCAGAACTTCGCGCTATACCCCCATCTGTCGGCGAGGGACAACATCACGCTCGGCCTCCGCCACGGGATCGGACTCTCGAAGCGGGAGGCCGCCGCACGAGCCACCGAGATCGCCGCGCGGCTCGGCATCTCCGACCTCCTGCCGAGGCTTCCCAAGCAGATGTCCGGCGGCCAGCGACAGCGCGTCGCACTCGCCCGCGCGCTCGCGCGGCAAGCAGGGGTTGTCCTGCTTGACGAGCCGCTGTCCGGTCTCGACGCGCAGCTGCGCATGGTCCTTCGCGCCGAGATCGCAGAGATCATGCGGTCCACGGGCGCGACGACGATTCACGTCACCCACGACCAGACCGATGCCATGGCTATGGCCGATCGTGTCGCGGTGATCCGCGACGGGCACATCGAACAGCTGGGCACGCCACACGAGGTGTACGACACGCCAGCGACGCTGTTCGTCGCTCAGTTCATCGGAGTTCCGCCGATGAACATCATGGACGGCACCCTCATAGCGGCGTCCCGGTGGGAGACGCCGTTTGGTCACATCGATCTGCCGGGCCTGGACACGGGCGGATCCCGTATCGCGCTCGGGATCCGCCCGGAGGCGATCAAGACAGATGCATTCGGATCTGACTTCGAGCTCACGGCGGAGGTCATCCTGGTCGAACACGAAGGGGCCTCAAGCATCCTGCACCTCCACTCAAGGGGCACCGGCCTGCCGAGCGCAACCCTGCGGGCGCGAATCCCGGCGAAGACCACGCTCCGGCCAGGCGACACGACGACCATCGGTCTTAGCGAGAGCGACATCCATCTGTTCGATGCGGACGGTCACCGGATCGGCACGTTGGAATCCTTCAAACGAAAGGAGCCGCAGCGTGTATGAAAACGAAGATGTCATCACGGGCCGCGTCGTCACGAAAAAGGGAATCCCGATCCCGGACGTGATGGTGAACAACCTCACGAACGTCACCACTACCGACGCCGACGGTGAGTTCCGGATCGCCCGCAGCGAATTTGTCAGCATTTCGATACCCCGCGGTTACACCACCAAGACCTGGTGGGCGCGCCCCGAGGATACGCATGTCCCGGACTTCGTCCTCGAGCCGCAGGAACAGTCGCTGCCCATCCGTCTGCTGCACGCCACCGACCTCCACGTCACCGGATCGAATGGCCGCGCCGCCGAAGTAGGGGCGGCCGAACCTCCACAGGCTCATCAAGCCGCGGCACTGCTTGCCGATAGCGTTCGAGCTCACGGTCCGTTTCATGCTGCACTCTTGACCGGGGATCTCGTCGACGTCGGCACGCCGGAGGAATACCGGGCCTTCCTAACGATCCTCGAAGGGTCAGATCTGCCGGTTCTCCCTCTCCCGGGGAACGCCGACCACAAGACAGGCGACCGGCACGCGTTAAGCCTGACAGACACCGACTATCTGATCAACGGCGTCAGCAGCGCCCTGTGGGAGGACCACGTCGGCCCGCGATGGTATTCGCGCGATATTGCCGATCTGCACATCGTCGCGATGGATTGGAACACATGGGAGCGTCGCGTAGACCGAGATCGCCAGAATCGTTGGATCCGGAACGACCTGACGGCGACGGGGAACCGTCCGTGGATCCTGCTCGCGCACGATGTGCCAAACCAAATCTTCTTCGAGCAGCTCCCTTCGCAACCTCTGGCGGTCCTCACCGGTCACTGGCACACGGACCGTGTGACGACGCACCGAGGCGTGAAATTCATCAACACACCGAGCGCGCTCTACGCCGGTCTCGACCACTCGGCGCCGAGCGTGCGCATCATCACCTGGGACGCTGCCGGCATTCACGCCTCGGACATCGTCGCTGCCGAAAGACGAGCCACTTCTGCCTCGCCCGGCCAATGGCGCACGCGCCTGGCTGGGAGCGGCCGGATCGCCGGCGGACCGGTTGTCGCGGACGACCGGGTTGTTCTGGCCGGCGTGGGCAGAACCGCCGGAACCGGTCGTGTATCAGCGTTCGACATCAGCAGTGGTGCCGAACTGTGGACGACCGATCTCGCGAATCCGGTCGCAGCCGCCCCGGTTATGACTGGCGAGGCACTCGTCGTACACGACGTCACGGGAGCTGCGGTCGGAATCGATCCGGTGGACGGATCCGTGCTGTGGGCCGACGAATCAGAGGACCCGCTCCGAGACTGGGTTATGGCCCGTCCCGTCGCGGCGTCCAGCCGAGTGATCGTCGGCTACCCCGGAACGTTGCGGTGCCTAGACCCGCGCACCGGTGAACGGCTATGGACCTATCCGCGTCAATGGCCGCACTTCAACATCGTTCCGCACGCCGGGATCACGTCGACGGGCAGCCAGCTGCTCATCGGTGCGGCGCCGCTCCGACCGGCGCTTACCGCACTGACGGCCACAGGTCATGCGATCTGGCAGCTGGACTCCCCCTTCGTGGCCGGTGACAGCCGCAAAACTCCGCACCCCCCGATCGACACATCCAGCCAGCGAAGCCAAGCCGCAGATCATCTCGACGCATTGGGCTGGTCCCCTACCGGCCCCGGGGCACATCATCCGAGCGGCATCACCGTTTTCCCCGCGTCGCGGCACGTATATGCGGTCGATGCCAGTGGAAATGTGCGATGGGACGTCGCGGTGGAATCGGTACACGGAGCCGGCGCTCCGGCGATCTTCCACGACACAGCCATCATCGTTGCATCCGACCGGCTGCTCCGCTCGATCCGGGTCAGCGATGGCACGACGGTCTGGGAACGACGATTCGACACCGACGCGCTCGAACCCCACATCCCCATGAGAGGTCGTCCGCACGGACCATTGCTAGGTGGTCCTTCCGTCACGAGCGAACAGGTCATCGTCCCGGGCATGGACGGTAACATCCACATCCTCGATGCCGCCACGGGAACGCAAGTGCAGACCCACCACGTCGGCAGCGCCGTTCTGGCGCGGCCCCTCGCCACCGATTCGCTCATTCTGGCCAGTTCCACCAATGGCGATCTGGTTGCGATCCCGCGGGACCAAGGACGGATCATGACGCCGTCGCAATCGCCCAGCGAACGACCAAACAACGAAAGGTAAAGATCATTTCACATCACCCCATAATCGAGGCCGTCGTGTTCGACTGCGACGGCACCCTCATCGACAGCGCCTCCGCATACCAGGCCGCGTTCATACGCGGCGCAGCGGCGTTCGGCTACGACCTCACCCCGGCCAGGTACGCCAAACTCGAGGGAACGCACCCGACACACGGTGCCGGTGTGATCAGCGAAGCAACCGGTGTGCCAGCAGGCCGGATCCTCACGCGAATCACCGCCGAGTTGGAGCAGGAAGTCGAAGCCAGACCGGCGAGCCCCATGCCGGGAGCCATCGCACTCATCGAATCGCTACACGGACGGCTGCCCCTTGCCATTGCGACAAACGGTGTCGGCCCCGTAGCGATTCGCATGCTGGGGCGGGCAGGTCTTCTCGACGCATTCGAAACAGTATGCACAGCCGACGAGGCGGGCGAGCCGAAGCCCTCACCCGCCGTATACGAACTGGCTGCCAGCCGCCTCGGGGCGTCGCCTGCGACGACCATTGGAGTGGAGGATTCTCCAGTCGGAGCACGCGCGGTAAAAAACGCGAACATGCGACTGATCTGGGTGACCTCGATTCCCGCCGACTCCGAGGCCGGCCCGGTACTTCTGGACGATGACGACTTGAGGACGCATTCGCTTGAAGACGACGCAGTGGCGGCGTTCATCCTCGGCGCCCGCGTGAATTCGACATCAATCTCCCGGTTCTTCCCCTGAGACACGATTCGACCGACGACGTCCACGCGAAACCGTCCACACCTCGGTGTGGACGATCATTTTCATTGCTACCCCGATCGGCTCGGCATCGACTCGCGTCCGGTAAGGTCCGGCCGGGGACGGCAAGTAAAATAGCATAGTCGGGACTCAGATTGCACAATCGCTCATGGATGCCGACCAGTGGTGTTCCAAACGCGATCTCGCATCCAGGCGTCTATCGGGAAAGGAGCTTTTGGCCGGCGGGGCGCAGTTCCCCGGTGGGTGAGACGTACCGGTAGATGGTCTGGCGGGTGATGCCCAGTTCCGCACAGAGGTCACTGACTTTGGTTTTGGGTTTGCCCAAGGAAGCCATAGCGAGACGGAGTTTCGCCGGGGTCATCTTGTAAGGGCGCCCGCCGCTGCGGCCCCGCGCACGGGCGGAAGCGAGCCCGGCGAGGGTGCGTTCGGAGATCAGTTCGCGCTCGAATTCGGCGAGGGCCGCGAAAATCCCGAAGACGAGTTTGCCGGAGGCGGTCGTGGTGTCGATGGAGGCGCCCTGCCCGGCGAGGACTTTCAGGCCGATGCCGCGTTCGGTCAGGTCATGGACGAGGTTAATCAGGTGCCGCAGGTCCCGGCCCAGCCTATTCAGTTTCCAGATGACCATGATGTCTTCACTGTCACGCAACGCCTTCAGACAGGCGGCCAGTTCCGGGCGGTCTTCCCTGGTTCTAAGACGACGTCTTCACGCCTCCGAGGTGTCTGCTGTCATCAGGATGCGCGTGTCTACGTGTTGCAGGTGTTCCCTGACCCGTGCGGCAAACATCGGTGCGCCGGCTTTTTTCAGGCGTAGCGGGAGGTCAACGCCATCGTCCACAGAAGATTTCCGGTGGTAGTGGAGAAGCTGCTGTTCGGTTACGGTTCGGACAGCCTGAGGGGCTCCGTCATCAACCAGGATCAGGAATTCGTCCGGATGATAGATCTCATAGGGCAGGTCAATGCCGTAAGGGAAGTCCTTCCCATTCGCCGTAACAACTATGTCCACGGCGCCGTGGACCGCGGCGGCATGGATGTGGGCGTCACCTATGTCGGGATACTCCAGCCCAGAATCGATCTGATACCCAGTGATCTGACCACCGGCGAAAGCCTTTTCGAGGTTACGGCGGATTCCGCCGACCTGCTGTTCAGACCACAAAGGATACTTTTTTCGGAGTTGATACAGGGTCTCAGCCATGATGTCCTCGGTCCAAGTCACATTGAAGAGACCGGGCGCCTCATTCTGCAGAAGCGCAATCCAGTCGCGGAGCGTTTTGGAATAGAGGATGTTCGCGTCCGGAAGGACGATGGTGACCGCCGAGCTCATAGCTTGCACTTTACAGCTTCGGCTGTCACCGCCCTGGACTAATCGTCAACGCCCAATTCATCCTCGAGAGCTCGAAGTTCTTCGAGACCCTGACGACGGGCAGCGGTCCTGGCATCTCTGTACTTCTGAACGTCCTCGGTGAAAACCCGAGTGTGGGATCCAACCCTATGCGCCGGCAGTTCGTTCTTGTTGACGAGCTGCATCAAAGTAGGGCGCGAAATACCAAGCATCTTCGCCGCAGTAGTTGTCGTCAGTTCCTGGGGAAGGGTCCCGATCGTAACCGTGCCACCACGACCGATCGCCTCGACAATTTTGCGCAGGAGAACCGTGAGCTCCGCTGGTGCTTCAACGGAGTTCCCCGCGGCGTCCTTTAGGGCTAGCCTGACCGAATCATTAGCCGTCTTTGTGCGCAGCCGTGCAGCAAGCTCTCGCGCTTGGGTGTTTTCTTGTTCCGTCGTGGTGACAACTGTTTTTTCAGTCCGGTCCAATAAAGCGGACATCCTTCGCCTCCCTCGGCGTACCTTCCTTAATGTTCCCTTACAGTATGTTACTTTCACTTATAAGTGCAAGTATGTGTGGCGAACAGCACTGGGCCGGGCAACGATACAGCCTCGTCAGATCACATGCCCACGGACACAGTTCCTTGGAAACGGAATACCGTCCCCCCGCTACTTTCCGCCGTCGTAACAAACCCCGGAAGTCCGCGAAATCATGGTGTCCCGTTATCTATGCCAAAAGTCCCGCCGAATTCGGGCGTAGGAAGACCATTTTCGGTACGGTTCGGGAATGGAGTTGGATACGCGTGTCTCGACCGGTCAGCTGGATGCATGGCGCGCCGCAACTGCCCCGCCGCGCTCGTACCGGGCACCGGCACGACGAACTGAACCCGGTGCGCGAAGTCTTCCGATAGCTCTGCGAAAGCCGCCGCTTATCGCCGTGATTTACAGACTATTGCGGGAGCCGGGGAGCATACTCCTATCCCGCACCAGGCGGGCCGCAAACCGACCCCGGGACTGACTGGAGGTAAAGCGCCACCAGGTACTTCGCCGAAGTGGCGAAGCTACTGAGGCCCCCATTGGCAGTTCAACACCGTGGTCAAATCGGTGGACGAGGCGCTTTGACCAACTGTCTCAACGCGTGAGGCCGGCGTCCTGTGGTGCTACTGCCGCCCGCGGGAGCCAAAGACAGCTGCGATGTCCTGGACGCCTTTCGTCTTTCCCGTTTTGGCAAGCACGGCCAAGCAAAGAATGAACGGTATCAATCGTTTTGAGCACGCAACGACTGACAGGCATAGGGATACGGACAGAAAATCGTAGGTCATGGGAACTCCTGCTGGCAGTTTCGAATAGGTGGTTGCCTAATGCCGCCGCGAAGCAAGTTATTTGCTGAAGGTGGCCACGGCCTCCGATCTCGCTTCGGAAGGGCCCCTTCAGTAGTTACCTTGAGCAATTCAGGTCGCGGGCCTACCACGATGCTCAGCCCCCTAGGAAGGCCACCAATAGAAATCTGCTACGGGCCCTAGGTCGGTATGCCCTAACACAGCGAAGTCGGGCCGCGCCCAACCAGACCTTTAGCGTCGGCTGCTTCCTGGTTCAACTGGCACACCGGTCCTGAATCAAACTGTCATATTCAAAACGACGCAACACATCTCGGTTACGACGTAAGCCTTCTGTCCTGGACGATCCTGACCATCCCCTCTCCCCCGCTGGACTCCGGGCGGGCCGCCCTCGCCAGGCTGGGAGCGTTGCATGACCGGCTGCCGACCTCGTTGGCCCCCGGCACGATCGACGCCTGGCTGGATCCCCGGGACAAGAACGTCTCGGCCTGCTCGACCTAGTGCGCGGTGACGCCGCAAACTGGAACCTGTGACCCAAACAAGAACTCACCGACCGTGCGGGGCCGGTTGCGGATCCGGCGTTCGTCATCCGCGGCATCCCAGACCCCTCCCGTCGAGTCGAGCTCCGCGATGCTGGCGACCTCGGAGATAGGGACGAAATGGTTCGGCGGAACCAACCGATCTGACCCTCGACTCTCCGCCCTTCCCATGGGCGCAGGTCAGGCCGGGCTGGCAATAGTCCTTGGGCTGGCCGAGCGGCCACACAAATACGGGCGACCGGCAGGCTTCGCCAGTTTCACCCAGCGCTTGCGCTGGATCGCCCGCAGAGACTGTCCCGCACGCGCATCGGCGCGGATCGCCGCATAGAGCTCAACTCGTTACCTCTTCGGCATCAAGCCTCCTGCGCCCTAAGCCGACGCAAGCCACATTTCCGTTCGAGGGCGCGGGAATGGGACAGCGAGGGCGCATCCTGCGTGCAGTTCAGCTCGGGCCGGAGGGCAGTGAGTTCTGCAGTGCTTCGAGCAGCTGCTCGCCGAGTTCCGGAGTCGCGGCGACGACACCGCTCCATCGACGGGTAAGGTCCGTGTCCAGGGTGATCGGCCGGCGGTGCGCGTCGAGAACGACACCGCCGGCTGCTGGCACCATTACCAATGCTGCAGCCAGGTCAACGAGTCGATGCGTGTCTGTTCCGGCATCGAGGAACGCATCGGTCGATCCCTGGGCGACGAGCGCGGACTCAAGACACGATGACGAGAGTACCCGGATGCGGGCCGCACGCCGGGTCACCGCCCACCACGCCTTCGCACTCGGCTCGTGCGGATGCGGGCGCAGGAGGGAGATCGCGGCTCCGTCCAGGTCCTGACGTCCCGAGGTGCGGTACTGGGTCTGCTGTCCTTTCCGTGCAGCCCAGGTCCGTCCGGTGTCGAGCCACATCGTCAGGGACTCGGTGAACTCGCCGTCGATTGCCAGTGCCCCGGCGAATGCCGTGAGCGGGACGCCGGCTGCGCCGTTGGCCGAGCCATCGAGCGGATCGATCACGAGAGTGATGGCACTGCCTCGGTCAAGCCAGCCGGTCTCTTCGGAGAGCAGATTGATCGGCAGCCGTTCCACCACCGCGAGGATCGCGTCCTCGACGATCCGGTCGATCCGCATTGTCGGTGTTCCGTCTGCACCCATGGCCACCTGCTCCGCGAGAGCGGCGCGGTCATGACTGGCCTGAGCATCGAGGTAGGCGACGCGCGCCGCTTCTGCGGTCTTCGCGAGCACACCGTTCACTGCTCAGTTCCCTCGGACATCAGGAGGCAGCGAGGTGATAGCAGGGACGATGGCACGTCATCGCGGCGCGATCCGTCGACAGTGTTCACGAGATCTCCAAGTGGTGGATTTCCGCTATTCGGACACGCCCTTTTCGAGGAGGACGAAGCTGCGGGCTCAGCGCCTTGGGCCCGGTCATTGCCAGGCCCCGAATGCCGGCCGGCCGCCGATCCAGGTCTGGGCCACGACCGGCTGTCCGTTGCGGTGCTCAACCGCAACGATGTCGGCTCGCTTCCCCGGCTCGAGGGTGCCTCGGTCGGCGAGGTTGGCAGCCCGGGCAGGGTTTGCGGTGCCCAAGGGAAGTACGTCGGCGAAGGAAGTGACGCCGTCCTCGACCACCTTGTAGAGTGCGCGCAGGAGTGCAGGCGGGTGATAGTCGGAGGCGACGATGCCCAGCAGATTAGCCTCGAGCGCTTCACGGGCGGACAGGTTTCCGTTGTGGCTACTGCCCCGGAGCAGGTTCGGTGCGCCCATCACCGTCGGGAGCCGGTAGTAGCGCGCCGCCTCGGCGGCTTCGCGGGTGACAGGGAATTCAATGATTCCCACGCCAAGCTCACGTGAGCGTTCGACGGCGTCACGATCGTTGTCGTCGTGCGAGACGAGGGTGATGCCGTGGACTTTGGCCAGCTCGGCAAGCTCGTTTCGGACGGCCTCGACATGGGCCCGCCGTTCACGACGCACGCTCAGGGGTTCCTCCTCACGGGCGCCGTCCCGCTCGGCGAAGGAACCTTGTCCGCTGGTGTCACCCAGATAGGACATCAGCGCGACGTCGCCGTCTGATGCCAGACGCCGGACGGTGTCGCCGTACTCAGTGGAGGGGTCCACGCGCAGGTGGACCCGGTGGTCGGAGCGCAGGTGCGGCCTGAGTCGGTGGAGGCTGCCGAAGGAAGCGAGTGCTTGTTCCAGCGACCTGTGCTTCGTGGTGTTGCCTTGAATGACGATGCAGGTGAAGTGGGTCGTGATGCCCCAGGCCACGGCTTCGGTGTCCAGCACCATCAACGCGTCGTCGAGGGGAAAGTCGGCGGAGGGGCGCGGCCGGGCCCGCTGGTCCCAGCAGTCCGAGTGAAGATCAACCAGCCCGGGGATCAAGTCGACGTCCCCGCACTCGATGACATCGGCGCCGGCTTCGGGGCGCGGCCCGACGGCCGCGATGGTGCCGTCTGAAATGGTGATGTAGCCCGGGGCCCCATCGCCAGGGTTACCGGCGGCTGTATATATCCGCGCTGCGTGCAGCGCAATCGGGTGACCGGCCGGTGGTTTGATGGCGGACTGGTTCATGAGATCTCCTGCAGTCGGATTTGGCGTTCGCTTGCGACTCGGCCGTCGGCCAGGGTGACGACTGAGTCGGCGACGCGAGCGATGACATCAGGGTCGTGAAAGACAGAGACAACCGCGGTCCCTCTCTCGGCCAGCCCTTCGATGCGCCCGAGAACCAGGTCCCGGTTCGCCGGATCGAGTGCTGAGATCGGCTCGTCCAGAAGGAGCAGCGGAGGCGGCGCAATCGTGCCGGCAGCGATATTGACCCGCTGTTTTTCGCCGCCCGACAACAAGGTCGGGTACACGTTCCAGAGGCGTTCGCCGACGTTGAGCTCGCGAAGGGTTGCCACGGCGGCCTCGCGCGCCTCGGCAGGCTCAAGTCCCAGTCGGCCGGCGGCCTTAGCCACCAGGTCGAGAACGCTCCTTCGAGGTTCGGAACGGAGGAACTGGGAGACATATCCGATGTGACGCTCACGCAGGTACGCAACGTCGTTGGCTTCCAACATCGCGAGGTCGGCATCCCCTTCTGCCGAATGCAGCACGACAGAGCCGCTGGTCGGCAGGTATGTCCTATAGATGCATTTCAACAGCGTGGATTTGCCGGAACCGTTGGTCCCTGCGAGGGCGACATGTTCGGCGCGCCTTACGGTCAGATCGACGCCACGCAACCCTTCGATACGTCTGCCCGTGTGATGAAGGACGAAGGTCTTGGTCAGATTTCGAACAGTGAGAACGGTGGTCATATCAACCTCGTGCCGCCGCGACGAGTCGCTGGCTATAGGGGTGTTGGGGGTCTTCGAGGAGTTGGTCGGTCAGGGTGGATTCGACGATGCGACCGCGATGCATGACAAGCGTGCGTCGGCACAACATTTCGACGACGGCGAAGTCGTGCGAAACGACAACAGCGGCAAGGCCGAGTTCGTCGATGAGTCCGCGGATCAGGTCGAGGACCCCGGCGGCTACGGAAGCATCGAGTCCTGTCGTCGGTTCGTCCAGTAGCAGGATCGATGGCGAGCTCGCGACCGCCCTGGCGATCTGCACTCGCTGCCGCATGCCGCCCGAGAAGGTGTAGACGGGATCGTCGATTCGATCTTCTGGTATCTCGACCCTCTGAAGGATGCTGCGAACCGTGGCCCTCATTGCGTGGAAACTACGCATGCCAGCTGCTGCCAAAGGCACCGCGACATTGCCGCCGGCGCTCAGGCTGAGGTCGAGTCCACGAGCCGCGTCTTGATGCACGAGTGCCAGTCTGCCGACACGGAGCGCCCGCCTCTGGGCAGGCGAAAGGCCGTACAGATCGACGAGGTCCTCGCCCGAGCGAAGGAACACTGATCCGGTGTCAGGTGGCAGTTCGCCGGTGAGGCACTTCAGTACGGTCGACTTCCCGGATCCGGATTCACCCACGATTCCGAGTGCTTCGCCTCCGTTGACGGTGAAGGAGATTTCTCGCGCAGCAGTCAACGTTCCGTAGCGGAGCATCAGATCCCGGGCTTCCAGGGCGGCCCCATCGAGGTCGGGACGATGCGGCTGACCGAAGGGATGGTGTTCGGTCACCGCGGCCGCCGCAATGGCGTCCACCGGTGTCCGGGCCGGCTGGGACCAGACTCGCGATGCCGGGGTCGCCGTGCTACCCTCTCGTCGTTTGGCGCACCAGTCGGTGTCGCTACAAATCCAGCGACTACCATCCCGGAGCGGATCCGAGACCTCGACCAGGTAGGTCGAGTCGCTGTCGCACAGAGCACAGCGCCCCGGCATCGGCTCGACAGTGAACTCCAGGTCGTCGAACGCCAGGGGCTCGACGTGGGTGTGGGGAGGAACCGCATACAGCACGCGGTCGCGGCCAGCACCATAAAGAGTGAGGTGGGATGCGTTATCGAGTTTTGCCAGATCCCATTTTGGGATGGGAGAGCTCGCCATCACGTAGCGGCCGTTGACGACCACAGGATAGCCGCTACTCAGCATTGTGGTGCCCGCCCGGACGTACTCCTCGTAAATGCTGACCAACATGAGGGCATAATCCTGCTCGGCGTGCATGCGCAGCCGCTCATCGACCCGTCGCTCGACGATGGACAGCGGTTCGGGAACGCCGACCTGCATTACGAGCACTTGGTCAGCCCGGAGAGCGCGCTCAGGGATTCGGTGTCGGCTCTGGATTAGCGTTGCCTCATCGGCGTTGCTCGTTTCCTCGACTCCAGTGGTCTGCCTGATCAGACGACGCAGGTTCGACGCGCTGACGGCGCCGTCGTCGCCCTGGTCGATGACTTTGACCACGTCTGTGGGTTCTGCGATGCTGAGGCTGATTTGAAGCCCGCCGCTTCCCCATCCTCGCGGGATCGGCATCTCCCGAGAGACGAAGGGCACTTGGTGGCCCGGCGTTGCCACCGCTTTCAGGATGGCGCGCCGAACGTAGCGCTTGGTGTCCTCGTCAATGAGAGCGAAGGTGGCCGTTTTCGGCGAGCTCGCGAGTTCGGCAATGGTGGTGGGTGTGAACGGCGGCGAGAGGGTCGCGTCGGTGACTGTCATTCGGCATTTCCTGTATCGGGTTGGTGGCGTCGCCGTTCCCGCTTCGCCTTCGAATCCACGGCGGCACGGAATGAGACGTAGTGCGGGAGCTTGACGTGCTCAAGCAAGCCGTTGGCATCCATGCCGTCAGCGCTGCGAAGCACCAGTTGCTCGAAGTCGCTGCGGCCGCGGTCGCGGTCGAAGATGATGTCGAGGGACGACATGGCCAAGGCTTTGCGTTCGTTTTGCCCGAAGCAGAGGCCGTAGCCGACGTCGAAGCGCGTTATGTCTTCGTGGTCACGGTCTAGGTCCTCAATGGATTCGGACTCGGTGACCCTGACCTCACCAATCTCGACGCTGCCCCCGGTGAGTGGATTAGGAACCCGCACGGGCAGGTATCCGGTGCGCAACTCTCCCTGGCCGCCGACGCCGGGGCCCCATTGGCCTTCGTTGAGCAAGTGCGTGTACCAGTGCAGGACCAGTGCCGCAGTCTCCGCCCGCGCAAGGAGGGAAAGACGGGCTGACCGGTCCAGATCCAGGAGCCGCGGCTCATGGGCGATGTCGACGGGGTCCGGGTCCCCGGGTGCGGAACGCGGAACGAGCAGGTCACGTGCCTTGAGCAGGTCATGGATGCGGCCCGGCCGATGTCCAGCCGTTGTGGCATCCGATTCATGCACGGGAGACGCAATCGGTTGGTCAGGGCGGCCTTGACGCGGGTCCGGTTGTGGCTGGTGATCCTCGCACGCCGTAGAATCCTGCGCATCTGCTTCGAGCAGCCTGGGCATGTAGTCGCGGGTGCGTCCGAGGATCTGCCGCCCGGGAGGGGTCCGGTAGACAGGCACGACGCGGCGCAGGGGCACGAGTTCGTCGGCACTTGTGACCGCGGTCGTCCCAAACCGGCGAAGACTCAAGCGGAATGTTCGGACCAGATGCGCGGCTTCGACGCTGTCTCCTTCGGCCTGGCGGAACGCCCGCGCGGCGGTGTCTTCGTCCCAGAGCCCGCCCTCGGACATGATCTGATCGACCATCAGCCGCATCCGGCCATTGATCTGGTTGAGCTCCAGAGGCCGGCTGGGGTCGTTATCCTGGCGTTCGGCTACCAGCCGGGTGGCGGCCTCGATGGCCGCAAGTCCTGGAGATTCGTATCCCATTAGCAGTTCTCCTTCCATGTCAGTGTGCTGCTGCGTGGGAGGCCGACAACTCGCCCCTCGGTGTCGATAAGCCAAAGATCGATGCCGGTGGGAGGCAGCGAGCAGGCGGCTTCCCGCTCGCGGAGGACGAGGTCGAGGTCGGTGGAGCCCGGTGCCACGAGCACGGATGCTGTGCCGTCGACCCCCGGGCCGCTGATCGTCAAGGTGATGCTGCCGACGTCCTGCTGCGCCGAGTCGCTGGCTCGAAGTGAAGCAACTTGAACGACGGCTGTGGCGCCAATCTCGGGGAACGCCGGTGTACCGCGTTCAAGTTTCAACAGGTCTCCCGCGACGGGGAACCTGGCGAAGGCCACGAGTTCGGCTTTCTCGGCGGTGGTGAGGGCGGCTCCGGTGTGGTCCGTGATCTCGTTCGCCGAAAGTTCGGATACTCCGACCAGAGCGCATCTGGTGCCGCGGGACGCAAGAGCCACCGGAGGCCAGAACGCAACGGGCAACTCCGCGGTCAAGAAGTCGGGGGGCGGGATCTTCTCCAGGTGGCCTGGCATGCTCAGGACTGTCAACAGGATGCGAAAGACGCGACCACTCCAGGCTTGTTCAGCCGACTGCTGTGGGGCCGCTGGTGTAGCGAAGAGGCTCATCCTCCCAACTCCTCGAATTTGATGGCGGTTTGTTCGATCTCGTCGAGCTCGACCTGCCGGCGTGCCCGGATCTCGCGCTCTGTAGACTCGCACAGCGCGATCAGCTCGGAGTGGTGCGGGTTCGGGAACTGGAAGGCGGCATCGCAGACTGCCGCGGCGACGGTCGCAGCTGGATCGTCGCCCATTCGCATCGCCCAGCCGGGGTGGTTGGCGACGCGGACGCGCGCCTCGGTCACGAGGAGGTCCCCAAGGTAGAAGCGGCGACCCTCGATGGGCTCGCGGACCTGCATCACCACAGTGCCGAGCTCAGGATTGCCCGTCGTCTCGGTCTCGTAGTCGCGAAGAACCGCATCGGCGGTGGCGATCAGGGCGTCTCGGTCGGCTCTAGCGAGCAGGCCCACAAGCACATTCCGGTCCATGGGTGCGTTCGTCTCGGCCGCTTCCCGTGGCGCCCACTCTCGGACAGGATCATATGTCCCAGTCATGATCCCTGCTCCTCGGACGATGGGCGAAGACCGCGGTAGTGCTCTTCCATACGCACGTGAATGATGTCGGGCCTGTTCCAGCCGAGGGCGTAAACCAGAGGGCGCCCGCTTTTGGTGTCGGACAGGCGAGTCTCGCCGTGCGCGGTTGGCGGTCGACCGACCAGATCGAGAAGTTGGGCAATACGGTGATCTACGACCTCGAATTGCGTGACGCTCCAGTCTCTGCGTGGTTTGTAGCCGAGGGAGAGGCAGAGGCTGTAGAACGAGCCGCCCATGGAAAGCTGTTCGTCGAGCCGGGGCGCGAGATTCGCGGGGATGTAGTTCTCTATCACCGATGCCACCATCTCGTTCACGTAGCCCCGGGTGGTGCGTCGGAGGACGGAGGCTCCTGCCGGCAGCTCGAGGATCTCGCGCAGCTTCGCGTCCGGTTCGTCCAGACAGACGAGTTCGATGACCTCTGTGCGTGGTGTGAATCCCGCCTCGCGGACCATCGCTGTCCAGCTCGGTGGGGTGTCGGGGCCGACTCGGAAGACGATGCGGGGTGAGACGAACGTGCCCATGCCGTGGGAACGTCTGACGAGGTGGCGCCGTTCGAGTTCCTGCAGCGCTGCCCGCGCGGTGTCACGGCTGACCTCTTCTCGGGCTGCCAGCTCGTGCTCGGACGGTAGCCGGGTTCCTGGTTCGAAGTCGTTCAGGGCGTCGGCGAGCCTGTCAGCCAAGGCAACGTAGATGGGAATGCCGGACGGGGACTTCTCAGGCCTCATGTGACAGCTCCTCCTCACTGGCGCGGCTGGAGTCGTGCCAAAGTCCCATCGCGATCATCCGGCTGCGGTAACCCATCGGATCGTCAATGTTGAATGCCTCCACGCCAAGATCCAGGAGCTCCCGGAATCGCTTGTCATCGTGGGGGACTTCCGTGGAGACGACCAGGCCCTGCGCGTGCGCCGCTTGGATATATGCGGGCCAGAGGGGCTTCAAGGACTCGTACGCGCCGGTCCCGTAGACGAAGACGCCGGTCTCACCGGGCGCGAGCTCTCCGGTCCGCGCAAGTTCGAGCAGCGACGTTGCGCTGATCACTGTGCACAGTTGGGGGCCGAGGAGCTCGCGCATCCGCTTGGACCGATCGTCGGAGACGACCCACTCCTCGCGGGGCCCGTCGGTGTCGGTGCCGTGGATGCAGACACGCTCGACCGCCCCGAGCTCTTTGAGCATGCGGGCGAGGGGTTCGACGCACTCCTCGCGTTTGACGTCGAGGATGAAGGTGAGGTTCGGCCACCGCGTGAGGAATTCGGTCAGCTGCGCCACGCCCGATCGGCCGGGCAGCTCGGTCGAAACAACCTCGGCAAGAGTCATGCTCGCGATCTCCGGCCTTGACCCGTCTGCCGCGGGCAGCGTCGGGTCGTGCCATACGACCAGGTGGCCGTCAGCGGTGAGGCGAATGTCGATCTCCACGCAGGTGAAGCCAAGGTCCACGGCCTTTTGCACAGCCGATGGGCTATTGTCCTCTGCGCCAGCACCGAACCCCCTATGGACGATCCCGAAGGGGCGAGGTTGAGTTAGAAACGTTGTCATGTTCTATACCTTTCGGATGGAATACTCGCCGGGGCATCGCTGCCCGTCGGCGTTGAACGGGTGCAAGTCGTCGCGGGATGCGTGGATCGTAAGGCGCTCACCGAAGGGGTGGTCCGCATGCAGGCGCGCGCGGACCGCCCCTTCGCCGAGGTCGAGGTGGACCAGGCGGTCGCGGCCCACCAGTTCGGTGAGTCGGACGTCGCCGGTGAGTGTCAGATCTCCGGGGCGGCCCTCGCCGGGGCGGAAGTCCTCACTGCGGACCCCGATGCTGGACACCTCGGGATGAGCCACGAGGCCGAGTCGGGCGGCGGGCACGAAACTCATCCCGCCGAGGAGGGAGCCGACGAACTGCGAGGCCGGCGCGTTGAACACGTCGGCGGGAGGCCCCACTTGCTCGACCTTGCCGTCCCGCAGAACGGCCAGCTCGTCGGCCATGCTCAAGGCTTCCCCTTGGTCGTGCGTCACGTAGACCGTGGTCAACTGGAGTTCGCGCTGCAAGGCGCGAAGCTCTGCGCGCATCTCGGAGCGCAGCTGGGCGTCGAGGTTGGAGAGTGGCTCGTCCATGAGCAGGAGGGAAGGCCTTCGGACGAGGGCTCGCCCGATGCCAACGCGCTGCTGCTGTCCGCCGGATAACTGGGCGGGCTTGCGATGAAGCAGGGAATCGAGCCTCAGGAGCCGCGAAACTTCCCGCACGCGCTCCTTCCGTTCCGCCGAAGGAACGCGCTGCATGCGCAGCGGGAACTCCATGTTGCCGAATGCTGTTTTCTCCGGGTAGAGCGCGTAGTGCTGGAACACCATTGCGATACCGCGCTGCTCGGTGCTGACTGAAGTGATGTCCCGGCCGTCGAGCATCACGCGTCCGGATGTCGGAGTCGCGAGGCCGGCGATGCATCGGAGCAGCGTCGTCTTGCCGCAGCCGGAGGGACCGAGCAGCACGAGTACTTTACCGGCCGGACAGGTCAGGCTGATGTCCTCAAGGGCCGTGGTGGCGCCGTAGCGCACGCTTACGGCACCACACTCGAGGCCAGCCTCCTCTCGGTCGGTGGCGTCGAACGTGTTGAGCGGGGCCACCGCGGTTGCAGCGATCACTGGAGCAGACCCTGGGCCTGGCTGGCGGCCTTTGCCAACCCGTCGCCTGGCGAGATGTCGCCTCGGAGGATAGCAACGATCTGGTCCCCGAGGTCTTTGCCGATCTCGACGGCATTCCTCCCTGGGAATTGGAACCAGGGAACAGTCTTCCCGGTTTCCCGGGGCCCGACCTGGGACAGCGGGTCTGATGCCAGGATGGGGGCCAAATAGTCATTGCTGGCGGCTGCTGTTTTGCTCACCGGGGTGTAGCCCACATTCTTGAACAGTGAAGTCGAACCTTGCGGCCCTGTGAGCGCTTTGATCACCTTCCAGGCGGCGGCTTGGCGTGCCGGGTCCTTCGTCACAACGATCAAGGACCCTCCGAAAACCGGCATCGTAAGGCTGCCGCCGTCAGGCACGGGCATCGGGGCCTTGCCCACCGAGAATTTGGCGGCCTTCTTGATGTTCGCCACCGCCCCATTTCCAACGATTTCCATCGCTTGGTCACCGCGGGTAAAAGCGTCGATCTGGTCCTTGTACATGCCGGCATTGGCAAGACCCGATGCGACCATGTCACGCCAATACGTCAACACGTCGCGTCCCTGGCTGCCGTTGAAGGTCACGGTCTTCTTGTCGGAATCCATCATGGATCCACCAGCGGAGAAAAGCAGGCACTGGAAGAAGCCGTTGCCGTTACTGTCCGTCTGGAAATTAACGCCGGTCTTGACTGCCTTGGACTGCACCAAGGCCTGCGCAGCCGCCTTGAGCTCGCTGTACGTCTGCGGCGGCTTGTTCGGATCCAGGCCTGCCTTCGCAAAGGCGTCCTTGTTGTAGAACAGCTGGGTGGTTGACATCACGTACGGTATGGCGACCTGTTTGCCGTTGACCTTGTTTGCGCCAAGGACGTCCTTGTCGAAGTTCGAGTCGACGAACTGGCTGTCGGCCGCCATCAACGAGTCCAGTGGCTGCGTGACACTCGCTGCGGCCAAGCGATCGAGGTCATTGGTGCCGACGACTGCGATGTCCGGAGGATTCCCCGCGCTGATGGAGTTGACCAGCCGCAGGCTTACGTCGTCGAAGTTCGCGATGCCGGCGCCCTGGATGTCGACCTTGACACCGCTCTGTGCGGTGATCCCCGTTTGGTCGTACGCGTTCGCGTACTGCGGATTGTTGATGGCGACCATGGTCAGCGAGGTCACCTTCGACTCTGTAGTAGTAGCCGAACTGCATCCCGAAACGATCAATGCAAGACCGATCAGGGCGGGCGCGGTCCGGGACAAACCGGAACTTGAACGGAACATAATGTCGCCTTTTCTTTTGAAGGAGTTTCTTTCCGGGCGGTTTTTTATCGAGCGACAGGGAGACCCTGGGTTATTCGGCGCTGAACGAACAGAAATGCGATCAAGAGGGGGATGATTCCGAGAACTGCGGCTGCCATCTGAGGCCCGTATTGATTGGCCGTATCCTCAGCGAGGTACGTTGAAAGTCCAATCGGCACCGTTGCCTTGCCTTGCCCGAGGAGGACCGTCGAGGGCCAGAAGAGGTCGTTGAAGTGCCCGGTGACGCTGAACATCGCAAAAGCGAAGACCGCAGGGTTGACGCTGGGCAAGACAACCCGCCACACCATGGCAACTGGACCGACGCCGTCGATCCGCGCCGCGTCGAAGCGGCTCTGCGGAATGGTGAGGATGAACTGCCTGAACAGAAAGACACCGAACGCCGACCCCAGGAATGGCAGCACCAGCGCCGACATCGTGTCGAGCAAAGACAGCTTGGCGAAGGCGACATAGATGGGGATCGCGGTGACCTGAGCCGGAATGCCCAAACAGGCGAGCACCACCATCAAGGAGATGCGGCTGCCCCGGAACTTCTGCCGGGCCAACAGGTAGCCAGCCGGGATAGATGTGACGAGCTGCCCCAGCAGAATCAGGCCCGACGAGATCACGCTGTTGGCATAAAGGGAGAGCCAGGGTTGGGCCGACCATGCCTGGCGAAAGTTGTCGAGGGTCAGGTGTTCGAAGCTGAAGCCGTCAAGCACCCAATGCTCGGGCGTGAACGCGGTCATGACCATCACAGCGAACGGAGCGAGCACCACGACCGCCCCAATTGTTAGCCAAAGGTGGCTGAACAGTTGGCCGACTATGTACCGGGTCCGCCGCGTCATCACGCCGGAACCCTTTCCGCAGCATTGCGCCAATAGCCCGGAAGCTGGATGGCCGCCAGCGCCAGAACGAGCGCAACGAGTACGAGGTTGATGACGCTACCACCGCCGATGTCAAGGTAGCGCACACCCCGGAGCCATTCGTAGTAGGCCAACGTCGTCGTTCCGCCTGCCGGCCCGCCATTAGTCAAAACCCTGATTTGGTCGAACGCTCGAAGTGAGTCGCGGGTGGCGATCACCAGGGCAAACACCAGCGTGGGACGCAGGGCGGGCATGGTCACGTGCCAAAAACGGCTCAATCCCCCGGCGCCGTCCACTCGTGCGGCTTCCACAACTCGCTCCGGTACCGCTGTCAGCCCGGCGAGGAACAGAATCACCATCGTGCCCAGCATTTGCCAATTGCCGATGATGGCCATTGCGGGGAGAACCAAGGCCGCTGAGTTGAGCCAGTCGTGGACGCCAACCAGAGGACCCAAGATGGAGTCGACCAGGCCGCTGTCCGGATAGAACATCCACCGCCACACCGCCGACATCGCTGCCATCGTGGTTGCCGCGGGCAGGAAGTAGGCCGTCCTCCAGAAAGATCCGCCTCGGCCGACACGATGAATGCCACTCGCAATCAGCAGGCCCAGACCAACGCTGACCGGGACGGTGAGTGCCATATAGACGAAGGTGTTGAGGAACGCCTGGCGAAATTCGCCGCTAGTCAGAATCCGCTGAAAGTTGGTCAGGCCCGCAAAGTCGAGACTGCGTTCGAGTGGGTCGTACGTAAAGAGCGACAGAATCGAAACAGTCAACAGCGGCAGCAGCACAAAAGCGCCGATGAGGACCGCCGCCGGCCCCCCAAGCACAAGCGAGGTCAGTGCGCCGTGCGGGACCAAGAAGCGACTTGCCCACGCCCTCTTCGCCAGAGCGGCGGCCGGTACGGCTCGCGTCGTCTGCGTCAGCATCCATCCACCCCGTCACGATTTGTCGTTTGTTCGATCATGATGCCTAGCTTTCCGGGCCCGAATGACGACGCTGGGAATGGTGGGCGAACAACCGGTTAACTTGTTGCCACAAGTTGACCGGGTTGAGACACAGGTCGCGCTGCCGACCCAAGAACGGCTCATCGAGCCGATGTGGACCGCCCTGGTCATACCGACGAGCGCGGATCCATCATGATGCTTCTGACCACGACGACGACGCGCAGGACAGTCATCACGCGCCCTTGAAGGCCGGAGCGAACCGGGCCGCGTGCTGAAGAACCAAACGACGGACTGATGAAATCGCTCAGGGAAGCAGGCCGCGCCGTCTGCGCAAAGAGTGCGAGCAAACGGGCTCGGGCGCGGAGGAGACTGCCGGCTGATGCAGCCGTGCCCGAACCGAAACCGGTCAACGGCCCCCACACGCCAGGGCACAGCCCAAACCTGACGTTGACTCTCTCCGGACCTGCTCGTTCCTCCCACCGGCAAACCGTCCGAAGCTTAGTGACACTGCGTGCTGACGAACCTCACCGACGTGGACGAAGACATTGCCGAAGTGATCTTCAAACGCTCTTAGAGGTCACCGACAAAGCCACTCGTCGGGCTCGGCTACGGCGGGCTGCGCCCCGGACCGTCCTGGCGGATGAAACGGGACCTCCTCTCCCCCAGGGCCACCACGCACTGGGAGGAGCTCGCCGTCGTGAAAGGCTCATGACCACCTCGTCAGGCAAACGTGGTGCCGGAGATGTTGAACTGACCGTCGAGAGCCCGGACGGCGAGCAAGCCATGTCAGCGCGCCCGGCGCCACCTACGAAGAGGCCCTGGCAAACGCCACGGAGCTAGTCCCGGAAGGGTACCGGCGGATCGTCATCCGCAAACACTCCGGCTGATCGTCGCTGACGACGTTTATCCGGTTCCGTTGTCCCTTACGGCCCGCCGGGCCTCGACGGGGTCCCGGGCGGGACGTCAGCTCCGCTGGGCAGGGACGGCCCGGCGCCAGTAGGCTGCTTCCGCGGTCGTGAGGATCTCGTAGATCCGTTCCGCGGTGGACTTCCCCAGGTAGGGGCGTTCTTCGGGGGCCAGGTCCCCCAGGGACTCGACCGCTGCTGCGAGGAGGACGTCATCCTCGACGGAAGGCTCCACCCAATCCCGCACGCCGTCGGCGGCCAGCTCTTCCCACGTGTAGGGGAAAGTGGCGATGGCTTCCCGGACGGCACTGAGACGTTCCCGGGGATCCGTGCTGCGGGACCTGGTGTAGAGGAGGGTCTGGTACTCATCGGAAGCGACCGACAGCAGACCAGCCGGGCGGTTTGGTGGATGCGGGCCGGTGTGGGCGACCAGGTAGCGGCCCAGGGCATGATGCCGATGGTTTAGCTGTTGCCGAATTTCCCTGACGCGGTGCCCGAAGCGCGTTCCGGTAGCAGCAGGAGTATTGCCGCTCTTGCTGTTGTCTCCGATGTCGACGCGTGTTGGCATGATGTCGGTCCCGGTCAGGGGCCAGCGCTGGTCCTTCCCACATGGTATTCTTGGTGATCGTCGCGTTGAAGAGAAAGACTTCTGCTGTGGATCCCGACCAGGGAAATCCCGTCACCGTCGTGCGATACAGCACCGCTGACGTGCACGACGTTCCGAGCTTCGAATGCCGCCATTTTTTGTTGACCTGCCCACAGCCGGACGGGGACACTTGACCTATGACGAGGGAAGACGAGGCCCGGGCCCTTGTAGCTGTCATCGGAAGCCTTGCCGAGCGGTTCCCCGAGGTGCAACGCTCGGACATCGAAGCAGTCGTCGCTGAAGAACACGGGAACTTGAACGGCGGTCCGATCCGGGACTACGTTCCGCTCCTGGTTGAACACGCAGCCAAGAAACGCCTCACCAAAATGAGCGACGCGAGCCAGATCTCCAGCGGTTTCTCATCCGTCCTGGGCGGGAAGCAGCCAGGCATCGATCACTCGTAGGGTCACCGAGTGCCAATGTAATGCCTGCCGTCACGGTATGTCTGGTGCAGCTGCTTCGCTTCTCCCCCAATGGCCGCCGAATGATTCGGCACTTACTGCTGACCGACCTTTCTTTGTGGGAAAAAACGCACTTGAGATCTTGAGAGAGTGAATGCAGACCGTTCCTGCCGATGCCGCATGAAAGGCTTCGGGAAGACCGCGAACGAAGCCCTGTGCCTGCGCGCAGTGCCACGCCCCTAGCTTTCTAAGGGCCTTCCGCGGGGCACTCCGCTAGGGTCGACTGCGAATTCGTTCCCACTGTTGTGGGCCCGTTCCAGGGCTTCAACTTCCCGCTCAACGGCCGAGAGGATGAACTCCGACAGCGTTCGGGAACCGGTCAGATGCCTGGTCGCCATGTAAGCGGCACGCATCCGTGCACCGGACTCCTTCGACTGGAAGAAGCTGGTCTTTCGATACGCCTTCTTCTCCGGCGCGGGCTCGGGTTCGGGCTGCGCAGGCGGTGGCGTCTGCATGGTTTGCGGGGCGTTCTGCACGGGCTGGGCGTAGACGACGTGCTGCTGCTGAGGCGTAGCCTGCGACTGCTGCACAGGAGCTTGGGCGGGCTGAATGTAAGCAGCAGGCTGTTGCTGCTGAGGAGCCGACGGCGGCTGTTGCATGACCGTTTGGACAGGCTGTGCCTGAAGGACACTAGGCTGCTGCTCAACCGACTGCGCCGCCGCCGGAGGCGCAGTCTGGATGGCTGCGTGATACTGTGCGGCGGGGTCCGGAACGCGCGGCGCCGCGGCCTCCGGTTCGGGCGCTGGAACTGAGTACAGACGCTCCTGCGGTTGCCCTTCTGTCCTGTTCATTTCCGAAGACGTCATTTCGGCAATGACGCTGGTGGCGCGCGCCTTTTTCAGTCCACCCCTGCGAATGTTCGCAAGTGCGTCGGGCGTGCCTCCCCTTTCGGGAGCCGGTCCTGGGCGGTTCATGCTGCGTTCGCGCCCTTCCAGACCACCGTGGCCAGCTGGATCAGGTCTCCCCGGTGCTCGGAGCCTTCGGATCCATATGCACGCATGGGCAGCGCAGCGGCTTGCGCCTTCGCAAAGACCTCCGCGTCACGGATCATAGGTTCAAGCACGAGGTCACCGAAGTTCGCGTTTACCTTCTCAATCCAATGCAGCTGGTCCGGGCGGTTCTTCTTGGTCTTGTTGATAACGACACCCAGAAGTTCGATGTCTTCGTTCAGGTTCTCTTGGACTTCTGAAATGGTGGTGACGATCTCGGAAAGCCCTTCAACCGAGGCGACCCGAGGTTCGGTCACCAAAAGCGCATGTGTTGCGGCGGTCAGCGCGTTGACCGTCAGGAGTCCTAAAGACGGAGGGCAGTCGATAAGGATGATGTCGTAGTCGTCCGTTACGCCCTTCAGCGAGATACGAAGACGATGTTCCCTTGCCATCATGGAATCGCGTTCACGTGAGGCCAGGTTGCGCTCGGCGGCAATCAAATCGAGCCGCGGGAAGTTTTCCTTCTTCTCGGTCTTGGCTTGCCAGGCCTCCCCTGCCGCAATGATGGCGTCCGCGGCAACACCAGGCAGTATCTTCTGGTTGTTCGATTCGTCGCCGTACAAGACGTCGTTGAGAGTGAATTCAGGGCTGTTGATTCCAAAGGCCGACGTCACGTTGTACTGAGGGTCCGCATCAATGACGAGGACCCTCAAGCCGATGACCCGAGAAAACACCTCTGCCAGACCGGTGACCAGGGTCGTCTTGCCGACGCCACCCTTCTGGTTACAAACGGCGATGATCTTTGCCGACATGACTGGGGTACCTTCCGTTGCACTACTCAAAGACAGAGAACGGTGCGGTAGGCCCACGTGTGGCGGGAAGCATCGGGCCGGCACCGATGGGTTAACCATAACGGGCGCCCTGCCTGATGGTCGCACGCCACGCCCGGAATGTCACGATTCGCAAATGGTTCCATTGGAGGCAATGCCTCCTTGTACGCATATGCCACCATTTGCGACGTTTGCGCGAACAGTACCCATGCCACCATTTGAGTCAAAGGTTCGAAATGCACTTAGGGCACCTTTTGCGCAGGAAGAGGTGCGCAGGAGCCATTTTCTCAAAAGGCTCCATTGGTGGGATTTACGCACTCCGGAGCTAGGCGGAAGATTCCTCGGCATCTTTGCGCATATGGTTCCATTTGCGATCGTCTTATGTTCCCGCCGACGCGGTTGGTCCATCCGGTAGACCAGGAGAAAATGGCTCCATTTGCGCTAGGAACCTTCATCCAGGGTAGCCGCTCTTCTCCTCGATCGCGCTTTTCTGCGACATATAAGCGATGCGCAAAAGGTTCCATTGTGTCATAGCACATGCACGATAGATTCTTAAGGGGTTCCTTTGGCGCATATGGTGGCATATGCGCCAAAGGAACCCCTCGCGCATCCCGGGCTGGGCCTGGCGGGTGGTTCGCAAATGGAGGCATATGAGGATCGGACACTGATTGGTCTTGATGCGCAAAAGGTGGGATTCGCGATTGAGGTGGGATTGGTGGCACAAGATCATAAGGTTCTATTTGCGCAAGTGCCTCCATATGGCCTCTATGGTTCTTTTTACGCAAAAGGTGGGATGGTCTCTGATAGCACCATTTGAGTGAATGGTACTGTTTCCTCAAAAGCTGACATATGCGGACATACCACCTCGGGAACAAACAGCACCCATTGCGCATATGGTGCCATTCGGGTTGCGATCCGGTTCCACCTACCCTCGTCGGGCGGCCCCGTCGCTGGTTACAGGAAGGCTGCCGCTGCAAGGTGGCCCTGGAGAAGATTCCGAGTGGGTTGTGCATCCGGCTGGTGGATCAAAAACAACTTCAACCTATAGGTGCCTACAACGCCGACCTGGCTTGGTTAGGTTTCAGTCAGCTGGTCAAACCTGCCACCAGGTCACTGCGAATTCAGACCGTTTCCCCTTTTTACGATAGCTACCCCCGGCTCCGCTCAAATGGTTCCATTTGAGCAATCGGATCCCGGCGTGCTGAAGCGAAAGGAACCCTTGGATCAATCGGCGCATATGGAACCATTCCTGTTCCGGCCGCAAATAGAACCTTTTGCGCCGCATGTCCTGCCCGCTGGCCGTTAGACCTTGCAGTGGGGGAGCGGGGAACAAGGGGCGTGCTCAACGACGAGGAAATGGAGGCATTTGCGGCAAAGGTTCAATGGTCGCATTTGCTTCTCAAGGAGTAACACCATAACGGGAGAGGAGCCAGAACCCGGTAACTTTCCCTGCCCGTCGGAGGGCTTGTCTGATCTCTTGGTTGAGTTATGAACCAGATCGATGGTGTTGGAGCTGTGGATGAAGCTTCAGAAGGGCCCCTACCGCTGGTAGGGGAGTGGTGACGAGGCTTTGGAGAAGGAGAGGGGGATTGAGGGGAGCCGTCAGGCCTACTACCTGTTGCTTGGGTAATGTCGTTCCTTCTGAAGGCGCGAGAGAGGTATCGCTGGACTGTTCTGATACTCTTGCCGACCTCCGTGGCGATCTCGGCAAGAGTCCGCCCCACGGCTTTCAGGGCTGCTGCTATGTCCGCGCTGGTTTCTGCTTGGCTCGTGCGCGTCTGGGTGCCTTTGCGGGCGTTCTGGACGGCGGCTGCGCGCTTTGAACGGGTCGTTGATTGCCCGCCCTTCCTGCCCTTTTCGGCGAACCAGGGGTTCGCCGTGCCAGTGTGGGGCCGGCCTTTGCCGTTGGCGACCTGGCGGACCGCCGATGCTGATAGATCCCGGATCTCGCGGTGGGGGAGTGGAGTGGGAAGGGAATCGTTGAGGGAAAGCGCGTAGTCTAAGGACTCTTCCAGGACCGGCAGCGTCCCTGTGTTTCGATAGCGGCGCCACAATTCGCTTCTGGTGCGGTAGAAGATGGCGTTGTTTCTCCCGGCCATCGTGTCCGGCGCTGCGGGCCTCAGAGAAGCCGTCAGAGCCGGGGAAGAGGGCCAGGCCGAGAACTCCTCGTCGAACGGGTCGCGATAGTCCTGCATGTGCGTTCGGAGTTCACCGAGGGAGTACGGATGAGGGCTGCCGCCGAAGCGGACATCGCCGGCGGGGGAGTGGGCTGCCGGGTTCCGGACAAGAAAGCGCGTAAAGGCGGCGTCGTTGCCCGTCAGCAAGTCGAGGGCGCGCTGGACTTCCTGGGCGTACCGGATCGGGTGCGGACGTGCCCCGGGTCCCCGGAGAACGGGCTCGATCATCCAGCCGGCCTGTGCGTGGCCGTTGGCGGGGTTCTCTATGATCCAGTGCGGTTCGGGCACGGCAGGATGCAACAGCCGTATGAGGGCATCATCCTGGTCGACATCTACAACGAGGAAGTTTAGGTAATCCGCCGGGTTGATCTGGATGAACTCGAAATGAGCCATGGCCTTGCCGCGGTTTGGGTATGCGGAATGTTTGGTCGGACCGCCACGGAAAGCGTTGACGCGGTGGTGTCGGATGATGGCTTGTTTTACGGCATGCTGGAGGTCCTCAGGGCGTGCGGTATCGACTGCGCCGGGGGCGACGCGCCGAATTCCACGCATTGAAGAGTCCAGCTGCCCGTGTAGACTGACAGGCATAACAAAGGGACCCTTTCGGGGGTGTCTGTTATGGAATGGCCCTCAAAAAGAGCCATTCCGCGCTCAGCGCCTGGGTAGCCGGGAAGCAGTCAGGTGCAGAGTATTGATTTCATTGGAAGGCCCGCCTTGTGCGGGCCTTCTTGTGTCTAGGCGATGCGGCCGATAGGCAGCTCTCCTTGCAGTCGTAGGGAATGAGGGCCTTCCGGACCCAGTTTCTCGCCGATGAGGGCAGCCACGAACTCGCTGACCGTCAGATTTTCTGCCTTAGCTGTCTGGGCCAGCCGATCGTAAACGTCCACGGGTACGCGGCTTCCAACGAAGCGGCGGTCACCCTTGCTTCGCTGTCCGCCTCCACGGTTTCCTGAGGTAGCCATGTGATCCAACGTCCTCCGAATCTCGTTCCTGGTGCCTGGGGCTTCCACTACGGGTTTTAGCAGGGCCGACCAAGATGCTAATGCGATGTTCTGGAACTTTGTCGCCGGAACGAACCTGGTGGTCCAAGCTCCAAGCCTTCGCTTTCACGATTGCCTGTAACTTTTTCCGGTTCATCTGAACTTACCACCGGGTAAAGCCGAGTTCCGGGAGGCTGAAAAAGTTTGCAGCCCAACAGCCTGGATCCCCGGAATGGCGACGGAGTAGGGCTGCCCGGACATCTGAGCCAACACGGTTTTTCTTGGTACCAATATCGGTCTTAGCGCAAATGGAACCATTGGTTTTCCGGGCCTCCTCGATCGTTGAAATGACATTTCAGGTCCAAATAGTGGAATGGTGCCATTTCCGATAATGGAACCTTTTTCGCGTTTCGGCGCAGCGAACCGTGGCGGCCGCGGGACGAGCCGGCCGGCAGGGGCAGAGGGGTTCGGTCAAGGGGTTGGAGAAACATTTTTTGATCCCGCGTGTCGGCGTGTCGGATTGTGGCCCATCAGTGTTAAAACCACAGGACAGGTGACTGAGACGCGTTGCCTTGGTCAATCCCGAGGTCACCAAGCGGCACTCGTAAATGCCAGATGTGACAGTGTCCAATCGTCCGGAGGACCCTCATACGACTCCCAGGGGTAGTCTTCACCGGGGGAGAGCAGCTCGGCGACAGTGTTGACGTTCTTGGACAGCCACTCCCGCCAGAGGATCCTTTCATTCCGATACTTCTGCAATTGGACGGCGACAGCCTCCAGGACACCGAAGTATTCGGCTAGCTGTTGCAACGACGTCGTCGGCACCACCGACCAGGCCTTGCGCGCATCACGGGCGACCATGTTCCAGGCGGCCATGACCTCGAGGGCCTCGGTCACCGCGGTACGTGAAAGCCGCGTGATCCGGACGATATCCGCCGTTGACAGACCGGGGGAGTGTTCAAGGGTTTCGTAGACGAAGGCGCCCGGCAAACCCAGCTCCCTGAAAACAGGACGAAGGGCATGGATTTTGCCTTTTCGCCAGCTCAGGTCTTCCGCTGCCGACTTCATTTCTTCAGGGACCGTCAACATATAGAGGTCACCCTTGGTACCACGGGCTTCTTCAACAAGCGTGACCAGCGGATCTTTTTCGCTCCGCAATGCTCTCAGATGTAATCCGACCGTCGTGTGATCCAGCCCGGTGGCCACCGCGATAGACCGAACGCCGAATTCCACAAACCTTGACGCAGTCTTGTGGGCCGCCTCCCCCAAAGCACGAAGAACCATGCGCCGGGCGAGGCCAGTCCTGGAATCCGTGTAGGTGTGCTCTTTCAGACGGAGGGCATTGCGCCAGGTTCGGATGAACCGATGCTCTGCGTCGGGGCTCGATGAGATCTGAATGCCTTGAATTACTGGGGGCTGTGTATTTGGCGGGCTTGTGGGGGATATATGGGCATTGTTCTTTCCAGGCCCGGTGTCCTTGCTTTTGCTCAGAAAGTGGACTGCCTTCACCCAGTCGCGGCGCAATGCAGGGATGCGGTGTCGGGAGCCGTATCGGGCATAGAACGAAGCGAGCCCTGGCCAGATCCCTTGAAGGATCCGGCGTTCGACCTCAACCAGCTCCATGCCGGAAGCTGCGGCCCCGGTCAGAATTGCCTGCCTGGCCTCTGAATCGGAGGTGTACCGGTTCGCGTCATAGAGCCCTGTGAGTGCCATCTGTTGCATGGCGCGGGACATCCGGCCGGAGGGGTGTTGAACCTTGGGTGCTTCGATGGCCGCGGGGGTGAACGTCTGCTCGAGGCGCAGCGCCCGAACAGCGGCTATCTCGCTGGCAAGGTCATCGGTCATGGCGGACCAGACGGAGGCCGGGTTAGGCCGGCGTGCAATGTCGTACGCCATCGACAGTGACATGGCGAGTTCCTGGTGGCCGCCGCGTTTGTGTGGCGACCCGGGGGGGCGCATGCATCCGTGAAGGATGTTCTGGTGCGGGGTCTTGTCCAGTGTCCGGTACCGCGTGCCGAGTGCCTCGACCAGGTCGCGGGCTTCGGAGAAGGTCGCACGGTCCGCCAGGGGGATGTAAACGTGGCGGCCGCCGCTGGGGGAGTGGTCCTCAATCCAGCGGGCACCGCAGTAATGCAGCCAGGTCTGGAGTGCGCGGACGTCCGCCTGGACCCAGTCAATGCCGGCGACCGAGGAGTCGAAGTCGAGGAAGATCGCGGCGCAGGTGCCGTCCTTGCCGAAGATCCGGACCGCTGCCGGCAGCGACGGGAGGGTTTCGGTGAGGTTCCGTTCGTGCTTTTGCGGGTAGGTTTTTCCGGCGTCTTTGGAGAGCCGCATGCGCGGCTGGCCTGCAAGCATGGGTGCAAGTGCTGCCCACACTTGTGCGGGGTCATTTGAATCGCGCGACACGCCAACGCCGAGGGCAGCTGGCAGCACGAGCGCGTGCTGGGGTACGATAACTTTGTTCCTGTCGAATGGAATGACAAAGGGCCAGTCCTGCCAGACTGGTTTTATAGCAGCAAAAAGGTGGGCCTGTGAGGGTCAACCAATCGACTTACTTACTGTCTCGCCGGCCAGCAATCCAGAAAGTAAGTCTCAATCTTCGTCGAAGGCCCGCTTTATGCGGGCCTTCTTCTTTTATGAGGCTAAGCGCCTAAGGGGCAACTCCTCCTGCTGAACTATTGCGTGAAGGTTAGTGTTGGCCAGGCGTTGGTCGACCAAGTCGGACAGCCAGTCGCTTACGTACTGGTACCCCTCCGCTTTGGCAATGAGGTCCATTGCGTCTGCCTTCGGTGTAGCGATGCGGAATCCGACGAATTTGCGGTCGCCTTTGGAGCGCCTGCCTGTGCGGGTTATAGGTGCCATCATCCCTGTCCTTTGAACTCGGCAGTTGAAAGCCGCCGTTGCTTCAATAGATTGGTCGGGCCGAATGTCTTAGTGGACCCTGAGAGTCGAATTGCTGGGTAATTCGGCATCTCTGAAACTGAAACTATCACCGAGGAGTGATCTATCCCGGCATTGAAACTGAAACAGCTTTCGGCGTGTTGAAACAGAAACACGTGCCGAAATCAACATCAGCCGCGCCCAGTCCTCGTGTCTCCTCCGGTGGCGAGTTAACCTCGTTCGGTCACTCCGACTCCGTCATGCCGATTCCTCCCGAAGGTGTGACTGGCGGATGGCCGGTGCCCTGTACTTTCTAAGTGCGAACCAGGCGCACGCGAGGCCTGCCACGACACAGAGCGCCGAAACTGCGCTGATGCTTTGCCCGGCTTCGTACAGGCCCGGCACGATCCAGCCAACGAGAAGGACCAGTGCCCGCAGGATGGCCAGCGAGAAGCCCGCCAGGACCAGTCCGGAGGACCAGCGTTGGAGGGGATGACCGGCCTTACGCACTTGGTGGGACAACGGGCCGATGAGCCAGCTGCAGAGGAATGCGATGTAGAGGACCGTCACCGCGTTGTAGGCGAACACGACGGGATCCCCCATGTAGGCCCCCAGCCCGGGGGAGGGCTTGTCCGTGGTGGTCAGGGCAAAGAGGACCATGTCCAGCCCGTACGCGAGTACCAGGATCAGCCGGCCGGGGATGCCTGCCGTCAGCTGCAGGGCTTTTGTGGCTTTGAGCGGCTTGGCAACTTGCGCGATGAGGATGTTGACTGCGAGAAAGAGTCCCAGCTTCGCGAACAGGTCGGTGAAATTGGTTCGGACGAACAGGCTGTCGATCGCCGCATAGACGGGTGGAAGCATGATGGCGAACGAGGCACACAAGGCGACGCCGCACAGGAAGATCGCTTGGTTCCGGCTGCGGCTCAGCCCGGGTATCCGGGTGAGGCTGAGCCCCGCTGCCAGTGCAAGTACTGCCCAGAAAAGTATTTCCATTAGCCCAATGTCTCCCAAAAATTCTGCAAAGTAGCTTCGGCGTCGACTTTCTTCTTCGTCTTGCGTCTCAGCTGCTTCAGTTTCGCCTCGGCGGCGTCGATCAATGCCAGGTCATTCAGGTGGCCAAGACAGTTCTCCCGGCAGTAAAGGGGCCAGCCTGCTTCCTCCGGCGTGATGAGCCCGATGGCCACCAGCCCGCTGACCGTGGAGGTACCGGCCAGGTCCGCGGCGGCCACGGCAATCTCGGGAGGCAGGCGGTTATCCGTCAAGAGAGCCGAGAGATTACTGAGCTGGAGGCCGGCACGCGCCGCAAGCCGACGCCGGAGATCTCCCGGGTCCACTGCGTCAATCCATTCGCGCACAGCGTCATCATGCGGGACCTCGCTCATCTCAAAGCCTGCGAGCCGCCGGGCGATATCAGCACTGGACCGCTTAAGGAGCTCCACCGTGACATCCACGTAGGTCATCTGGCTAAGCAGCTCCGCATCCGTCGGCGGCTGGATACCGGCTACGATCCCGCGGTACTGCTCGAACTCGGCCAACGCGGTCACGGGGCTGATCCTGGCTGCCCTGGCTATTCCAACCACCACGGTTTCACTCACACGCCCGCGAAGCCTTTGTTTGTTCAGCGTTGCCCTGTTCAGGCCAAGAAGCTTGCTCAGGTCGGAGGTCCCGTTGGGAAGGTGATGGGCCAGCAGCCAGTCATTGAATTCCTGTGCACTAAGGGCCATCGATCTGCTTCCGGGGGCGTGTCGGGGTTTGAGGTGGTGGAGCTCACTACACGCGAGCGTGGGACAAAAGAATAATTGCTGATGTGATGATATCTTGAGTCAAGAAATTATCGCTCTTTGACAAGCTTGTCACGAACAACATGGGAAAGTGAAGCTTTGCGGACTCATTTGCCTCGCAGGTAGTTGACGTACGCCGGAAGCATCTCGAACTCAACGGCGTCAATATTGGCTTCGTACTTCACCCGCTTGCCATGGCGCTGGCCGGGAGGGCAGTCCGCCGTGACGGCGCCGGTGCTTTCGAGTGCTTCCAGGTGATGCTGGAGGCTCGGCCGCGTGAGCTTCTTATCGCCGTCCAAGACTATTCCCCTAAGAATTTCTCCGGTCGTCGACGGGCCCGCCTGGTGCAGGTAGCGCAGGATGGCCGCGTGGGCGCGGTTTCCGAGAACTTCGATGGCTGCCTCAACCTCCTGCGGGTGATTGGGCTGGATGAGGCGCGGCATGCGTCTATCTTGCCCGATCATCCTTGCCTGCCATTAGTCCGAGGGCTCAGTGTATCGCTAAATGATCATCTCTGATCTACAGTCGAATCGTAGGTGCCGTTGCAGGGGGAGAGGGTGACTGCATGACGAACCAAGGCATGGCGGATCCGGTTGACAAGCGATCCGCGGCGCAATGAAGGACAATCGGCCACGGCTGGTCCAGGCGGTGGAGTTAAGTCCGTGCCTGCCGGTACGGCTGGAGCGGATTCATTATCGACTGTCCAACGAAAGGGAGAAGTTTTCGCACATAAACATTGAGGTTGACCGGTTTGACAGAGGGGAGGAATGGAAATGGCAGGGTCTGTGCCCTTTGGGATAAGGTGGCCGGCGACGGCCGCGTTGAAGGATCGTCGCGCCCGTGAGCGCGGGTCTTTCGTGGCGTGGATTCACGACCTGGACGTTCCGGAAGACCAGCGGAAGGTCCTGACCGTCCTGTTGGGGATGGTCGAGGACAGCGAGCTGGTGGATGGCCGCTGCGCCGGCGTTACGTCCGCGGCCGAGGTCGCCCGCCGTGCGGGCGCCCGGGACGACCTCGACACCGTGGACGGGATACTCCACGGACTGGAGGCTGCCGGGCACCTGAGCCTGCACCCGGCGTCGGACGTCTTCGAAGACAACCGGCCCGGCATCGTGTTCCGGCTCCGCCGCCCCGATGTGGTCCTCACCGTCGAGTCGGCCGGCCAGCTGTGGATCGCTGACGCCTGGCCGAGGCGGAGCGTTGCCGCCGTGCTTCTGACACGAGCGCTGGCAAGAGAGCGGGCCGGCAATGGTTAAGGCCGTTGGTGCTGCGCTCGGAGCGATTCTGGTTCTTGTCGTTGGTGTTGTTGTCGTGCTCGATGACAGCAACGCCGACACCCCTGTTGCTGCCGGCGCCTGCTCACCGCTCGTTGATGCGGCCGGACGAGTGTCGGGATCCCCGGCGCCGGGCGGGAACATCGCCGGCTATTCCGGAGTGCAGCTGGAGAACGCGGACAAGATCATCGCCGCCGGCAAAGCGCTGGGCCTGTCCGCGACGGGCCAGACCATTGGGGTGATGACCGCGATGGGCGAGTCCTCCTTGAAGGTCCTGGACTACGGGGATGGCCCGGGTCCTGATTCGCGGGGTTTGTTCCAGCAGCGGGCCAACGGCTCGTGGGGTTCGTATGCGGACCGCATGGACCCGACGATCAGTGCAACGAATTTCTTCAAAGCACTCGAACGGGTTTCCGGGTGGGAGTCGCTGCCTCCGACAATCGCGGCGAACCGTACCCAGCGCAACGCGGACCCGTATCACTACGCCCCGTTCTGGGGACCGGCAACCGAAGTGTATGCGGCACGGGCCGGGGGCACTGTCCCGGCATCCGGCTGCACGGGCAATGCCGGCGCGGCGGGCCAGGGCGATGACTACCCGGACGCCGGTAATCCCCACTGCATCATCGAAGCCGGTTACACCTGCCCTGACGGCAGCTTGAACACTGCGACCTCGTTCTATTTCCGGGAGTGCGTGGACTTTGCCTGGTATCGGCTGATGCAGCAGCTGGCCCCGGGTGCGAAGTTCACGCCGGCATCCATCGGGGCCGGGAACGCGGTGACATGGAAGGCCGCCTGGGACCGGCAGGGCTGGCCCACGAGCAAGACGCCCGTCGTCGGGGCGATTGCCTGGTTCGACGCAGGTTTCCAATCTCCGACCCTGACCACCGGGCCCATGGGGCACGTGGGTGTGGTGAAAGCAGTCATGGGGGACCGGATCATCATCGAGCAGTACAACGGCATGGCCCCGCCGAACGACCACCGCTATTCCACGATCGAGGCTCCTGCCGGCTTCGCCAGCGCCTACCTGTACATCCCGAGCAAAGCAGATCAGAGGTAACCACCATGCTGCACACCAACTACAGGGTCGCTGCCGCGGTCGCCGCGGCCGTCGTTCTGGCCGGCTGCGCTTCCACGGCACCGGCCAGCGACCCGACACCTACCCGACAGGCCCGGCCTTCATTCGCTCCGACGGTGGGTGAACACCCGCAGGCCGCCCCGGATGCCCCGGCCGCGTCTTCGGTGCTTTGGGACCAGTCCTCCAAGGCCGCCGCGGTGGAGGTGGCCACCAAGGCCATGACCCTGTACGCCCGCCCGTCGGTGGGGGCGGAGAAGTGGTTGGCCGATTTGAAGCCGCTGTTCACCCCGGCCGCGGCGCAGGACTACGCCTACGTTGACCCCTCGCTGATCCCGATCAGCACCTTCGGCGCCGGGGATCTCTCGATCGAGGAAAGCAACGGGTACGCCGCCTTGGCACGGTTCGGCTCCCCGGCCGGGACCTACGGTGTGCAGCTGCACCGCACCGGCAAGGACGCCCCGTTCAAGGTCGTCCGTTTCGTCGTCCCGGAAGGCGCCAAATGAGCACGGCACCGGCAACCCACCATCACGCATCCATGAAAGGAACGTTTTCGATGAGCACGAACTGGCAGGGGAGTGAGCGGTCCAGCCGTTCCCCCATCATTCTGACCGAGCCCTACACCGAGACCGAGACCGCTGCTGAAGATCCGGAGCCGGCACTGAAGGTAGGTGCGCCTTCGGCCGATCAGGCCCCCGGAACTGAGGAAATCCCGTCAACGATTGTTGACCGGTCCGAGACCGAACCGCTGGTGCGCGGCCGGCGCAGTGCGGCGATCCTGCGCAAGGAGAACGTCGATGACCAGCTGCCTCCCACCACCGGCTGGCAGGCATTCCTGCGGGCGGTGAGCTTCGGATTGATCAGCCCGAAGGTCGGAGCCGCGGAACTGGCCCGCCGTTCCGATATCGCCGCGATCCAGCGGATCTACTCCCGCCCCATGATGGTCATGGTCGCCCAACCCTTGGGCGGTGTCGGGAAGACCACGTGCAGCATCGGCCTGGGCTCGACCTTCGGGATCCACTCCGCGCTGCAGACTCTGGTGTGGGACAACAACGAGACCATGGGAACGGCCGGTGTCAGAACGAACTCCAACGACTCGACCCGCACGGTCTGGGATTTGCTGCGGGTGTTGGAGTCCTTCGAAACCGTACAGGCCCGCAAAGGCGAACTGAGCTACTACACCCGGCACCAGGGCAACAACGGCTTCCACGTGCTGGTCTCGGACGAAGACCCGGACCGCATGAAGTCCATCGGCGTGGAAGAGTTCAACCGCCTCCACACGGTCGTGTCCAGGTTCTACGACACCATCATCGTGGACACGGGCAACAACACCCGTTCGGCGAACTGGCTGGCAGCCGTCGAGGTGACGGACCAGCTGGTCATCCCGACCACCCTCAAACGCAACGCCGTCGTCTCGGCCCTGAGGATGATCGAGCAGCTGGAATCGATGTCCGAACACACCGGAAATCCCCGGTACAAGGACCTCGTGGCCAACGCCGTCGTTCTGGTCACCCAGGGCGCGGGCTGGAAGGAAGCCACCGCGGAACAGAAGAAGCTGCGCGAAGCACTGTCCGCTGCCGTCCGGACCGTGGTGGACATCCCCTACGACACGGCCCTGGATACAGGGTCCATCATCGACTGGCAACTGGTCGGCGACCCGGCCAGGCGCGCGTTCGAACGGGCCTCCGCCGAGATCGCCAACGGCCTCCTTGCCGTCGATACCGCTACCGCCCCCGCCGCCCGCTAGGAAAGAAGCCCATGTTCACTGCCATCAAATCCGAAATCATCATCCGCTCCGCGGTGCCCTTCATAGACAACCCCCTGGATTGGACGAAGCCGAACTTCGACGTGTTCGGCGTGAAGTTCAAAAACGCCACTGCACTGGTCCTGGGAGGCATCTGGGGCCTTGCCTTGGTCCTGGTCGCCGGAGCGTTCCTGTGGAACCTGGCCAAATGGGGCATCGCCCGCAAACGCGGGCACACCGATGACATTGCCGATGGTGCCGACGGGGCCAAGAAGACCGCGATCGCGTTTGGCTGCACGGCCGGGGCCGGCGTGATCCTGGGCTTCATCCTGGCGCTCGTCGGCGCGATCGGGGGATAGCCGATGCGCGGACGTTGGAAACTCCTCATCGCCGTGACCGTCGTCATCGTCGCCATTGTCGTGGCGGCGCTGGCGAGCCAGCCCTCTGGCTCCCCGGCCCCGGGTACTTCACAGGCCGGGCTTGGGCCCTCCGGGAAGCTCGGTTTCCCGGTCTCCCAGCTCGCAGTCGGCCAGGGAGGGACGAAGACCGCGGCCGACGGGAAAACCCCCATCGGCTACGACGGGTCCTGCGACTCCGCAGCCCAGGCAGCCGCCAACTACCTCCCCCTCCGCAACGATCTCAACACGAAAACCTGGGAGACCCAAAAGAAAGCCCTCCTGCAGGTCAGCCTCACCGGCCCGCAAAAAGATCTCGCACTTCAAGTGAACGACTCGAATACCGCAAATAGGGCGATGCAAGACGCAAGCTTCGATGGTGGCTGGCTTTATCGTCTCGATGTGAAGGGCGGCGGGCTCTTCCGGGTGGTCTCCTGCGAGGCAAAGAAGAGCGCACTCATCCAGGTTTTTACGGGCTTCCTCACCGCCCAGATGGCCACTGCACCCAGGCCAGTTTTCACAACCTTTCCCGTGGAGCTGACGTGGGACGGGGACTGGAAATATGCCAACGCTTTCCAGCCAGCCGGGGATCCGACCATGGGCGGGCGGTTGAAAGATACGGGCCCCTCGTTGCCGGATGACGGCATCACTCAGAATCCGGCAGTACTGACCGCGAAGGATGTTGATTCGTTGTTCCAGGGCAAGACCCGTGAGGGGTGGGTTGAGTATGCGAATGCTACGCGCTAGCCGCACCAGGGCCATCGCGTCCTTCCTGGCGGTGTTCCTGAGTTTCGGGGTGGTAGGCGCCCAGGCAGCCCACGCCGACGATGGCCAGCCCACTGCGGACAAGACGTTGAACGCAGACCAGGCCAAACGACTCGCCGGCCTGCCGGCGGACCAGCGCAACACCATCCGCGATGACATGAACAAGCAACTCGCCAAAGCCGCCTGCGGCAAGCCGAACATCTCACTGGCCATAGTCGGCGCCGACTGCGAGCAGGTCTCGACGGCCGCTTACGGGACGTTCCTGACGACTCCGGAACAAGCAATGGCATTCAACTCCGATACGGATGGTGCCAAGTTCTGTGCAGGCCTGGCTCAAGTCAAAGCTCCCATGACGGCCGTCGGATCGTGCTCTGCCGGTGCCGCCTTCATCAAGGCTTTGCCGGTGTTGGGTGCTGCGACGCGGGTGGCGTTGCAGCAGTCCCCGGGCGGGCAGTTCGTGCTGGGCACGGTGGACACTGTGGCGTTCATCGCGAACGCGAAAGACGGGTTTGAAAAGTTCGCGAACACGGTCAAAGCCGAGGCGGTGAAGTCCACCAACGAGGTCATGAACAACCTCCTGAAAACCTCGACCCTGTCCATGGATGACGAGTTCCGCAATATCTGGGCAGCATTCGCGGCCGTCGGCATCGTCGTCCTGGCACTGATGTACTTCAAGCTCTTCAAAGACGTCTCCAACGAGGACGTGGACCTTGAGGAAGCCCAGAAATCGTTGTTCTGGTACGGGCCCCTTTCGATCATCCTGGTGCTGTTCGGGCCCGCGATCGGGTACCAGCTCAATTCCTGGATCAGCGGCTTGACCGAGGCTTTCACCGGCTGGACTGCAGCGCACATTGCCAGGTTCATGGAGGTCATTGCCCGCTTCGCTTCGTACCAGTCCAACGGCGTGTTCGGGCCCCTGGTCGCGGTCGTCGTCTACGGACTGTTGTTCCTGGGCGCGTGGGGGCTGCTGGCGATGTTCTTCCTGCAGCCCTTCGCGCTGTACCTGATGGGGGTGGGTATCGCGGTGATGCTCGGCTTCATGATCCATCCCGGGTACCGGCAGAGGGTGGCCAAGACGGGCACCTTGTGGATTGCCATCGGCTTGTCCAAACCGGTCCTGTTGCTGCTGATGGGTGCGGTCTTCACCTTCATTTCCACCCGCCCGGCCTTCCAGGGCGGCGGCACCGACGATGCCATGGTCAACGCGGCCAGTGTCTTCATGGCAGGGTCCGCGATGCTGCTCCTGGCTTTCTCGCCGGCGCTGCTGTTCAAGTTCGTTCCGCTGCTGCCTTCGTCTGCGACGGGTCTGGGCGCCGGTCGTGAGTCCGTGGCCGGCGCGGCGATGGTTGCCGGGGCAGGTGCCGGGGTTGATGCGCTGATCCGGAACCGCAGGATCGCCCACAACCGTTCCGCCGATCCCGGGACCAACAGGGGATCTTCGACGCCGTCCACCCCGTCCGGGAACTCCGGCGGCTCCGGGCAGGGAACGGAGTCCGGCGCGGACAGTCGGAACCTCGGCCAGCTGCAGCGCGATGCCACGACCGGCAGGAGCGGGCCCGGACAGGACGGGTCCGGACAGGACAGTAACCGGCAGGGGCGGAGGTCCGGTGCCGGGGCTGTGGTCCGGGGTTCCGGGAAGATCGCGGCCGGCGGGGCCGCGGCATTCTTGCTCGCAGGCCGGGAAACAGCCCGCCAGGCGGGGCTGCGCGGGAAGCGGTCCACGGGCTCGATGGTCCCGGATACCGACCACATCAGCGGCCGCTGACAGCGGCCAAGAAGAAGATTCTTTTTTTCGAGCGGGAAGCGGGTAGGTCATGGCACGGATGGTGGTTATCGGCGGTGAGGTCGGCGGCCGCGGATTGTTCGGCGGCAAGCGGACACCTCCGGAATGGGCGGGCCTGGGCATCGCCGTCCTCCTCACGGTCCTGGTGTTGCTCTCGGCCGGGCCGATCTCGGTCCTTTCCCTGCTGGGCGCAGCCGTGGTGCTGCTGACCGGTGTCGTGTTGACGACACCGAACAAGTTCTCCGGGGACCGGTCCCTGGGGGCATTGTTCGTGGAGGCCCGGCACCGGAAGCATCGCCGGCGCAAGGGCACCGTGAACTTCACCCCCGTGAAGGACCGCCCGCAGACCCGGGCCGTGAAGGCCCGGAAGTCCCGGCGGGGGGAGGCGGACGAGGCCGGCATGATCGAGGTTCCTGTCCGGCACCGGAACAACGCCCCGTTGATGGTCGGTAACGTGCGGCATTTCGTGTACGACTCTCCGGAGGGGCCGATGGTGATTTTCCGTCACCAGGGCAAGATCAAGAGACCCTACTACACGGTGACCTTGGAGACGCTGGGCACGAGCTCGGGGATCCGCGAGGAGCACCGGGAAGATGCCGGGCACATCGCGCACGGGCTGATGCTCTCCCGTCTGGCACGCCGGCAGCACCTGGTCAGCCATGTCCAGTCCCTTGCCCGGGCGGTGCCGGTGGACTCCGCGGATCACCTGTTGTGGATCCACCGGCGCATCCCTGCCGGGGTCCCGAAGGTGTTGTTGACCTCCTATGGAGAGTTGTGCGATCTGGTGCAGTCCAGGGCTGAGCAGCACCGCAGCTACGAGACGTTCCGGATCCCGGTCTCGGAGAAACTCTCCCGCAAAGCTGCCGCGCTTGGCCCGGGCGATCTCGGATACGGCAAGGCCATTTACCAGGAAGTCCGCTCGGCGATGTCCCAGGCCGAGATGATGGGTTCCGTTCAGGCCTTCCGGCCCTTGGGGCCTGAAAACATGGCGGCGTTGCTGCGTCACCTGCAGGACCCGGGCTTCGACATTGACGACACCGCCGGTGCGGACCTGATGGACTGCTGGCAGCACCTGGACGGCGCATCCTCGCCTAATTCGGTCATCGTGAACGGTTCCTGGCACACCCGCACCGGGTATGTCCCGGCCGCTGCGTTCAGTCCCGAGGCGGTCCCCGTCCAGGCCTTGAAGGCCGTGATCAGCGGAATCCAGCCGGCCGTGGTCCACAGCGTGTCCGTGGTCATTGAACTCCAGGATGCGCGTGCGGCCCGCGGGAAGGCCCGCTCACATGCGGCCATGGACCGGGCCCGGGGCAAACAGGTCGCCAAATCCGGTGTCGTGACCGACGGCAGCGAGGAGGTCCTGCTCAACGCTTCCCACCAGCGTCTGCTGGACCTGAAACCCGGCTCCGGGCACCACGGCGCCGCCTACGGCCTGTACATCTCCTACTCGGTCGAGCACGAGGAAGAGATCCTGGGCACCGCCGACATCATCGAGGCCGCGGCCGCGGATGCCGGGATTGAACAGATCGACTGGCTGGATCAACGCAATGACCTGGCCCTGATCGCCACCATGCCTTTCACCAGGGGGATCCGATGAACACCACCGACACCACGCCCCAGCCGGACCCGGGTACCACCGCCGCGGCCAGGCGGTTCCCGCTGCCGTGGGCTGTTGCCCGGAAGTCCCGGCGCAGCATCCGCGCGGCCGCCCGCGCCGACACCCAGGCCGGGCAGAACCGTGCCGCGCACGTGACTGCCGAGGGCCTGGAACGGGCCAAAAACGGCAAGGAGGCGAGGAAGCCTGTCCGGAAGGAGGCCGCCGGTGCGGAGCGGGCCGAGCTGGACGCGTCCAACAATTCTCTCCGGTGGCACCATGAGCGGGCCTGGAAGTTCGCTTCCCAGCTCGGGTACTACGATCCGGCCGCTCCGGGGATCCTGTCATCGACCCGGCAGATGGAATTCGCGCACATGGCTATTGCCTCGCCCCCGACCTCGCACCGGGGTCTGCTGTTCGGGGTGGACGCCGGGTCGGGGTGGATGATCGTCCACGACGTCTTCAGCTCCTATGGCGAAACCCTGGAGTCCCCCAATGTCTGCTACATCGGCGATCTGGGGCAGGGAAAGTCCTCGGCGATGAAGACATGGGGCGTGCTGCGCCAGCTGATCCTGGGCCGGCGCATCGTGGTCATCGACAAGAAGTACCAGCTGGACATCAGAGCCGGTGAATACTCTCCGCTGGCCAGGGCCCTGGGCGTGACGCCCGTGAAGTTCCGGATCGGCGGCGGCGGATCCCGGATCAACATCCTGGATCCAAGGATCGCGGCCCGCCTGGATGAAGAGGACCACGACAGCGCCACGGCCGAGACCCCGGCCGGGCAGTCGATGCTGCTGCGGGCCGTCACCGAGGAAGCCCTGGAACGCCGGCTGACGCCCAAGGAGGGCAAGGCGGTGCGCATGGCGCACCGGCAGGCGCTGGCCTCTGTCCGTGGAACGGGACGGGACGCGGACATCCGGGATGTCCTGGCTGCCCTCTACGCCCCGGACGCGTCGGCGGCTGCGGACGCGAACCTGACGGTGGAGCAGCTGAAGGAGTGGGGACTGGATCCGGCGTTCGAGCTCGAACGCATGATCGAGGATGACCTGGCCGGGCTGATCGACGGGCCGACCAGCCCGGACATCGAACTCAGCGGCGGGCTCACGGTCTTTGACGTGTCCCTGCTGCCCGAAGACGGTCCGGCGCTGCCCCTGGTCATGACGATCATCAACACCTGGCTGGCGAACACCCTGTACCGGCAAAAGACACCGGTACCGACCACTCTGCTGATCGAGGAAGCCTGGCACACCGTGCAGGGCTCGGTCGCGAAGGTCACCCGCCGCAACACCAAGCTCTCCCGCGCCTTGTCGCTCTCCTGCCAGTTCGCGTTCCACCACATCTCCGACATCCCCCAGGACAGTCCGGCGATCGCGATGCTCAAGGAATGCGGAACGGTGTTCCTCTACAAACAGGGCAAACGCGAAGACGCCGTGGCCTGTGCCGGGCTGTTCAACCTCCCGCCCGGGTCTGCGGATGACATCGGCAAGCTGCAGAAAGCGACCTGCCTGATGAAGATCGGGTCCCTGGATCCGTTCGTGGCCATTCACCTGCGCAGCCCCCTAGAGGTGGCCCTGACCGACACGGACAAGGCCATGAAGTCCGGAGCGACCCTGGACCTCGCCCACGCACTCACCGAACGGGAAGAGGAGAACGTCGCATGAGCAAGCCGGTTTCGTCCGAAACGATTCTGATCCGGATCCTGGCCGGCAGCGCGGCCGTGGTGCTGCTCTGCGCGTTCCTGGCCTTGGAGCTCGGGGAGTTCTTCACACCCACAGGCACGATCTCCTGGAACCCGACAGAACTGGGCACCACCGTCAGGGCCGGCCGCTTCCAATGGCCGGCGGCGTCCACCTGGATCCTGGTCGCCCTGCTCCTGGCCGCGTTCCTTGGGACCGTCTGGTTGTCCATGACAGTCTCCGGCAAGCCTGAAGACACCGGCCTTCCCCGGTACAAGGACCTGGAACACCGGATGGGCCGCAAAGCGGCCCTGAAGCAGGCACGGCAGGCTCTCACCTTGCCCGAGGACGCCTCCGAGGAAGACATCATCGTGGCCCTGTGCAAGCTGGACGGGGAAGTCCTGTACGTCCAGCACGAAGACTCGATGTGGGTCTACGCGCCCCAGCGATCAGGCAAGACCCTGTGGCTGGCAGTCGGCATCGTCGTGGACGCCCCCGGCCCGGTGCTGACCACCTCGACGAAGATCGACCTGCTGCAGCTCACGGCCCTGCGCCGCCGAGAGCAGGGCACCGTCGAAGTGTTCGACCTGCAGGATATCTCCGGGTGGCCCCAATCAATCAGCTGGGATCCCGTGGCCGGCTGCGAGGACCCTGATGAAGCCCTGGCCCGCGGCAAGGCCTGGGCAGGGGCGCAGCCCATGGGGGATGTGAAGAACGGCGACTGGTTCAATTCCAAGGCCGCGGCCGTGCTCGGCCGTTTCCTGCACGCCGCGGCACTGGACGGCGGAGACATCGAAGACGTCGTGCGCTGGTCCAACAACTTCTCCGACCCCGAGCCGATGGAGATCCTGCGCGAGCACGGAGCACCGGCCGCGTTCGCCGCCCGTTTGCAGGCGCTGACCTCTTCCCGGGCCGGGGAAACCGTGGACTCGATCCAGGAAACCCTGGCCGGGCTGCTGGAGCCGTTGTCCTCGCCCAAGGCCCTGCGCTTCCTCACACCGGACCAGGGTGAAGGGTTCGACGTGGAAACGTTCCTTGCCGGGCCGAACACCCTGCACCTGGTCACCGACGGGGAAGACTCCCCGGTGGCCCCGCTCGTGACCATGTTCGCCGACCACATCTTCCGCAAGGCCCAGAAAATCTCCCAGGGCCGTGCCGGTGGCCGGCTCTGGCCGGTGTTCACCATGGTCCTGGACGAAGCGCCGAACGTGGCCGCGTTCCCGAAAATGGCAGCAGCGCTCTCGGACTCCGGCGGCCGCGGGATCCGGATCGTGGGCTTCAGCCAGTCCTTCGCGCAGAACCGGGCGCGCTGGGGCGTCGAAGGCGCCAAGGCCATCCGCGGCACCTCCTCGGTCCGGATGTTCCTTCCCGGGCTGGAAGAAATCGACGAGCTCGAATCCATCGCCAAAGCGGCAGGCCCCACCACAAAAACCCGTACCTCCACGTCCAGGGGCCGCACGGGCACCTCCACGACCATCAGCGAGGAAGAGCGTCCGGTGATCCTGGCCCACCAGATCCAGCAGCTCGACAGGGGCCAAGGGTTCATGCATTATTCCAACCTCCGGCCCGCCGTCGTTGACCTGATCCCGTACTGGGACCGGCCGGACGGTGAGCAGATCGCCCGGGACCGCAAGGCCGTCGAGGCGATGACCGGAAGGATCAGCGCGTGAGCCAGGACCCGTACGACGGCGTTCCGTTCCCTGATGAGGAACCGGCACCGGAAGAGGCAACACCGTCGTTCGACGACGAAGGCCCGGGCCCAGGGCCGGGAACACTAGCTGACCGTCTCCCGGTAGACGGTCCGGCGGGCGTCGACGCTGCCTGGGTGCTCCCGTCCCCGGAAGAACTGCTCCTGGAGCACGACGAGCGGATCGGCGTTCTCCGTACCGACGTCAACGAACTCGCCGGGGTCGTGGCGGACCTGCTGGCGAACCCGCCCAAGGACAGGCCGGCCCCGTGGAACTTCAAGCACCTCAACGGTTCCGCCGCGGCGAAACTCCTGATCGAGCTGCGCGAATGGGTGGACTGGTACAACGACCGGTACGGCGTCGCGGCCGATTCAAGGATCCCCGGCTGCTGGTACCGGCACGGCCCCGTCGTGGAAGAACTCACCGGCGTCTGGGTCGCCTGGCGTGCCGCCTACTACGGCCAACAGACTCCGTTGGATGCCCCGGCGTACTGGCACGAGCGGATCCTCTGGCCCACCGTCGACCGGATCACCAAAAGGCAATGGGGGATGGTGAACTGCATCAACGGCCACAAAGACCCCCGCCCCCAGCAGACACCCTCCACCGATAACGGATTCGACGAATTCCTCAACACCCTCGGTCAGGAAGAGTAAAGGAACCATCATGAACACCACCTCGGTGGCTACCCGCGGAAGAAGAGGAATAGGCCGTTCCGTAGTCGTCCAGGGCCACGCCGAGGCCGGCGTCGATCAGTTGTCGCAGTTGCGACGCGGCCTCTGGCCGGTCCAGTATTGCCGTTCCTTCCGTGATCTCGAGTTCCGGGAGCCCGGCCGGGATCGCGTACCTCTGAAGCGCACCCCCGACGCCACCTACCAGTGTGCTCGGCACTGTGAGGGTCTCGGAGTTGGCACAACAGCTGGCCTAGCCGTCCGACGCCCAGCCCTGTTCGTGGAGTCGCTCAAAGCCGTCTAGGAGGAGGTCGAGGGCAAACTCGAACTCGAACTGGTCGTCGCAGCCGTGCCCGACGACGGACTCGTCCTCATGTGCTGCCGCCATCGCGATCTGAAAGAGGTTCGGATAGCTCTCCGCCATCTGACGGGCCATTGCGGCCCGCTCTTGGACCGTTATCCTTGACAGCTCTTCGCTGGCCTGCCTCGCGGAGTCGTCGAACACCTCCTGGGTGAAGCCCCACATGCGGCTGCCCAGGGCATGCATGACGTGGTGGGTGAGGTCCGCGGAGAATCCGCCTGCCAGGAACATTCCCACGAACGTGTCCATGTACTCCAGCACGGCCGGCGTCATCTTGGTGCGGGTCTCCACCACCGGGCGGGCCCAAGGATGCCGCAGGAGTGCGCGCCTGGCCGACAGCACCCTCAGCCGGACCGAGCTCTTCCAGTGGGCATCGGGGACAGGAGGTTCGATCTCGCCGACGATGGTGTCCACCATGCCGTCGAGGAGTTCTTCTTTGTTGGCGACGTGTTTGTAGAGCGCCATCGGAACCACGCCGAGCTCCTGTGCGAGCCGGCGCATGCTAAGCGACTCCATGCCCGCCTCGTCTGCTAGGGCGACGGCGGCCAGCAGCACGCGGTCCCGGTTCAGGGGAATGCGCCGGGTTGCCTCCAATTGCTGCGTCATCTGAATCGCCTTCCTGAATGCGTAGCCCTGCCCCGCATTGACAAGTGTACAACGTACACCTACTCTGTGACTCATAAGGTGTACGCCGTACACCACTGAGCCTGCCGTACGACACTGAGCCTGCCGTACAACACTGAGCCGAGGGTCTTGCCATGACATCAAAAACCGCCAGCTCCGTCCCTGCACTTCGCAGCCGCCGCCGGGCACAGTGGCCCGTGCCCGCCGCGTTGATCTTTCTCAGCCTGATCCCGGTGATCGCCGGGGCGGCACGCCTCACTGAATTGACAGGCGGCGCAGCCGTGACTGCGCAGAATGCCCGGTTCTTCGCCTCGCCCATCCCGGTGGTGACGCACATTGTCAGCGTCACCGTTTACTGCCTGCTCGGGGCTTTTCAGTTCGTTCCCTCGCTTCGACAGGGCAGGCGCGGGTGGCACCGGATCGCGGGGCGGATCGTGGTGCCGGCCGGCCTGCTCGCTGCCTTCTCCGGCTTGTGGATGTCGATGTTCTATGCCCTGCCTGCGGGCGACGGCGAGGCTCTCCTCGTTCTCCGCCTCATGTTCGGTTCGGCCATGGTCGCGAGCATCATCCTGGGTTTTCTGGCGGTTCGCCGCCGGGACTTTGTGGGGCACGGCGCGTGGATGATCCGCGGCTACGCAATCGGGCTCGGCGCAGGAACCCAAGCCCTGGTGTTCCTCTCCTGGATGCTTGCTTTCGGCCCGACCGACGAGACCGCCCGGGCAGTGCTCATGGGTGCGTCCTGGGTGATCAACCTTGCGGTGGCCGAGTATGTCATTCACCGGCGCCCGGGGATTCCCGCCCGTGGGTTCCGCGCTGCGGGTCTATCCCTTACGCCCTCGACGGGAGCTTCGCGGTAGGAGCCCAGGCCTGCGGGCATAATCACGCGCCGTCGAATACGAAAGCCCGGCGGGCCCGTGTTCGTCAACGACGCGGGCCGCAATCCGCTGCACCGTATGGTGCTGTTTGATCGGTTCATTAACCTCGACCTGCGGAAAACACGGGACTTCTGGGAAGACTCCGATCCTGTCGGAACTTTGAACTATGTCCAAGGCGCCATGAGCTCAGTAGTCAAGACCATTCTGGAGGCCCACCCCGGTGGATGAACATGTTCGTGTGCGGGAGCTCTATGAAAACCGCAACCTCCCTCTTCAAGAATCAGACGCCCCGCTCGACGAAGTCTAAGAAGCAGCGGTCCCCGCGTTCCAGACCGTTTCCAGTGCTTCTTGCGCCGACAGGTGTCAGGATCGCCTTCCTGCTTTCCCGGCTTGCCTTTGCAGTTGCGCAAAACCAACCGTTTTGAGTTGATGCTACCGACGCCGATGCGGCCAACCGTGAGCCGGGGAAGAACGGTGCACGTTGCTGTGTTGCACGAGCTCCTGCCAACGGCTCGGCGGCAGGGGTAATCTGGACGGAATTCACCTTCACGAAAGGCTGGACAGGAAGGAAGGCGGTTTCGTAAACGTGAGCCTCAAGGACGAGTGGGACAGCCTCGATTCCGGGACCCGGACATGGCTTCTGGAAAATCCGGCATGCCTGGTCCTCCCGGCGGCCATCTCGGCCAAGTTCAGCAAGGTCCCGCTCGGGGACATGGCGCGTGACCCCCGCGGGCAGGTTGTTCTGTCCCCGGACGACCACGATTTTATCCGGGACAAAGCCGAGGCCGCCGGCATAATCCGCATTCCCGCGGGCGAGTACCGGTTCTTCGACACGGCGCCTCTGCCCGTCATCAGGAACACGCCGCCCGGGACGCGCGCCACAGCGCCGCAGGACGAAGTCCGGTAGGACCATCTGCTGAAGGCAGCCCGTCCACCGCCAAGCCGACCGTGCGCCCGCCCCGCTTGGCGGTGGACGGGCTGCCACTCATTGGAATCCCGAAAGACGGCCGGAGACGTCTTGACCGCAGGGATGGCGTCAAGGATTCTTGACGCATGGCTGATCACGTTCTCCCACCCGACGTGCCGGAGTACCTGCAGACCTGGCAGGCGTACGAGAGTCGAAGCGTCTGGCTACGGGCACTCCGGACGGGCGGCCCCCACGCTGATACGGTCCAGCGGGAACTGAACAAACTACCGGAAGTGAGCGCCCTTGAGGCACTGGCCGCGAACGCGGCAGCAGTCGACGCGCTGGTCGGACGGCGCTGGTACGTCATGCAGGACGCACGCGAGGCGGGGGAGACCTGGGAAGCGATCGGCCAGGCGCTGGGGGTCACGAAACAGGGGGCGCAGGACTACTACCGCCGGCAAATCGCCAAGCAGGAACACTACGCGGCGGAATTCCATGACGCCGCGCGGGCACGCGCAGCACTCGATACGGACACCGGCACGAACCAGTAACCGGGCATTGCCGGAGTTCGGCGTCCTGCCTGCTCGACATCCCGGCTACGGAGCTGCGCGGGCGAAAGCAATCTTTGCCTGCACGAACCGCGAACAAACGATCACCGACCGGCTTTCCTGGGCTGAGGGGGCCTCTCCGACGCGCCGCCGGAATTTCATCTGCAGGACAACTTGGCGGATGGTCCGGACCCCTACGATAAATCGTCATCACTCGTTCACTGAAGGAGATCCATTGTCGTACCAGCAACAACAGACCGTCCCTGCCGGCAGCGCAGTCCCGCTTTGGTACCCGTACTACGGTGCGCCCATCGGCGAGGCCGTCCGGCGGTTCTTCAAAAAATACGCCACCTTCACCGGCAGGGCCAGCCGCAGCGAATACTGGTGGTGGACCCTCATCTCCGTCGTGGTGAGCATCGTACTGAACATCATCACGTCCGTGGCCGGCTCCGCGGGCGCGACCCTCAGTGACTCCGGGACCACGGTCCCTGGTCCCGGCGCGATCGTCGGCATCATCCTCTTGGTCATCTGGGGTCTGGCCGTCATCGTCCCCTCCCTGGCTCTCGTGGTCCGTCGCCTGCACGATGCGAACTTCAGCGGCTGGATGATCCTCATCGGGCTCGTACCGTTCCTCGGGGGCCTGGCCCTTCTCATCCTCATGCTCCTGCCGCAGAAACCCGAAGGACAACGCTTCGACGTCCCCGCGTAGGCTCACTGCAGCGAATGATCTAAAGGCCGCCGGCGCGCTGCCGGCGGCCTTTAGTGTGCCGTCCCGTATCCGTGGCCAACGGGCGCCGCTGTCACTCGGCGTCTATCGTCGTGCCGGCATGTCTTGGTTCACCAGGGAGCCCGGCTCGGGGCAAGAGCTTCACTGAGCGCCAGATAGTCCTTGCGACAGGCACGAAACCGCAGCGTTGCCAGTGGTTGCTGAGGGCAGCCTTGGCGGCCGCGTGTTCCGAGGTGCCTTCCGGGTCGTCCTCTTCAAGGACCGGGGCAGCCTGCAGGATGACCAGGGGGCAGGCGCGGCCATGGTGCGGAAGATGGCGTCAAAGATTGCGTGGCCGAGGTTGACGCCGCGGAACTCAGGCTTGGTTAAGATGCCGAGACGTTACCACCGAAGTAAAGCGTGTGTGCGGCCCAATTGTCCAAAGCACTTTGGACAATTGCCATCGAAGGGTCAGCAGCGGTGGGCGCAGAGGGCACGCATCGAGCACTGTAAGCGGCAACTTTAAACTGACCGGAGTCGGAAAATCTGACTGACCGTTCGCGGCAGGGTTTTGACCAGCAGCGG
>NZ_JBYSXB010000025.1:0-77386 GCF_058781765.1 Arthrobacter sp. FW306-1B-G06A
TTGCCAACTACATCGCCCGATCACTCCTCGAAACCGGCGGATTCAGACCGCGATTACACCCTCAAATGCGATGAGCCGGTTAAACCGCGACGGCGGCACCTTTCGCAGGTGCCGCCGTCGCGGTTTCGGGGGTTCTAGTTGGCGTAGAACGGGTAGTCGGTGTACCCCTTCGCGCCTTCGCCGTAGAACGTGGACGGATCCGGTTCATTGAGCGGGAGGCCTTCACGCCACCTGCGCGCAAGGTCCGGGTTGGCGATGGCCGGGCGGCCAACCACCACGGCGTCGGCGTGACCGTCGGCCACGAGTGCCAGGGCTTCATCCCGGGTGGTCACTACGCCAAAGCCGGTGTTGACGAGGAAGGTGCCGTTGAAGCGCTCGCGCAGGTCCTGGACGAGCTCACCCTTGGGATCATGGTGGAGGATGCTGAGGTAGGCGAGGTTGAGCGAGGCGATGGTGTCCACCAGGACTTCATAGGTGGCGCGGACATCCGCGGGGTCTGTCTCGGCGATTCCCTGGACCGAGTGCTCAGGGGAAATCCGGATGCCGACCCGGTTGGCGCCCAAGGCTTCTACCACCGCGTTGACGGTCTCGATCACAAAGCGTGCACGGTTTTCCGGCGAACCGCCGTAGCTGTCAGTGCGGACGTTGGTGTTGGGTGCCAGGAATTCGTGCAGCAGGTAGCCATTCGCCGAGTGGAGCTCGACGCCGTCGAATCCTGCCTCGACGGCGTTCCGGGAAGCTGTGACGATTTCCTGGATCACCGAGGGAAGTTCATCGGTGCTCAGTTCGCGGGGAACCGGGTAGGGCTTCTTGCCGTTCGGCGTGCGGACTTCGCCGTCGATGGCCACGGCACTGGGTGCCACGATCTCGTGACCGCCGGTGATGTCCGAGTGGGAAACGCGGCCACCGTGCATGACTTGGGCGAAAATCCGGCCACCCTCGGCATGGACGGCGTCCGTCACTTTCTTCCAGCCCGCGATCTGTTCCTCGGTGACGAGGCCAGGCTGCCCCGGGTAGGACTGACCCGCGGGCGTGGGGTACGTGCCCTCGCTGACGATCAGCCCGAGGGAAGCACGCTGCCGATAGTGCTCCGCGACCAGCGGGCCGGGAACGCCTTCGACGCCCGAACGGAGGCGGGTCAGCGGCGCCATGACCAAGCGGTTGGGAATTTCAATCTCGCCGAGAGTCAAAGGGGAAAACAACATGGGCAGTGCCTTTCAAACGGGAACAGGTCCACTGGCGGCAACTGCAGCGCGCCTGCAACTATTCCTGTTGAGACGCGGATCACACGCTCTTAGGGAACGCCCGGGCAGCCTTCGCCCCGCGGATTCACGATGCAGTTGTCGGCGTAGTTGCGCGTGATCGACCTCCATACGCTCACCTTCTGGGACGGCGACGCAAATTGTCCTGTGCCGGGAATCGGCATGTTCGGGCCGCCGTTCACGGAGTAGGTGCCGCGGAAGGTGGTGGTCAAAACAACCCAGTAGTCATCTGTCCCGGCGTAAGCGTGGCTCGTGCGCGTCTTTTCGCCCCATCTTTCTTCAGGAAGTGGACCACCCATAGTTGGCCCCGGCCCGAGCGTCGCACCATCTCCGTAGTCCCATCGATATTCGACCGGTTCTGCCTTTATGACCACCTTTTGCCCGAGCATGTCCACAGTAAAAGCCTGTTCGGAGGCCTCAGCGTAGAAGTTGGTTTCAGCGCCCCTCAGCGTATGAGGAAATGGCTGAATGCCAGATACTGCTGGTGTGATTGGAAGTTGTTCGAATTTCGACTGTATCTGGGCGGCAATTTTCTCGAGCACGTCTGTGGGCTTTTCCGAATACAAGCAACGGTCGGGCCGTATGGCAGCCCATGCCGGTGGATCAAGAATCTTGAGCGACTCGAACCAGCGGACTGGCCTCCCGTTCTCCCCTTCCTTACAGTCCGCTGCCGCCGCGAGACACGCTTTGTCAAAATTGTTCTGACCGGGGTCGAGGCATAACAACTCGAACTTGTACTGTTTAGGATCCTCAGGTCCAGCCGCTGGCAACTCCACCCATGCCCCGCTGCCAGAGTCATATCTCCAGACACCAATCCCGCGTTGACCCCAGGAAATATCTGAATCACTCTGTTCAGCACGTGCAATCGACGTGACGAACATACTCCCTGCAACAAGACAAAAGGTCACCAGACTCCATGCTGCAACCCGGACCCGGTCAACCACTAGCTACCCAATCGGTCAACGTTTGAAGCAAACCATTTTCCATCGACGTATTTGGCGATAACCAGGTCACCGAGAACGCCGGATGCCGCAACATTCTGCCCAACGCTCCCGTCAGAGTTATGCAAGGTTCCGGCCGATTGTTGGGACTGTACGGCTACTTGGTACTCCCCGCTAGCCGCCAGGAATTTCGATGTGACAGCCTGAACTTGGATCTTGCTTCCGACAATCCATCGACCGTCGGAGCTCCACTTCTCGATCCCAGGAAAGACCTTGCTGCACATCGCGCACGTAGAACTAGTTACTTCATTGATGGGGCCCAATCGGCCGGTCTCAAAACCGTAATTCAGCAGTTCATACCAGTACCTCGCAAACGCCTCCACGCCTTCCTTCGTGTTCGCCTTCGCGGCCTCCGGCAACACGGGAACCGGGACGTTCTCGGCTTTCCCCTTGGCGTCCGCGGGTTTGTAAACAGCCGTCGAGGTCGGAGAGGGAGCACCAGTGACGCTGGCTGAAGCTGAAGCAGAAACTGTAGGCGACGCAGACTGCGGCTGGGTACTGATCCCGCACGCAGTCAGCGTCAACGCCGTCGCAAGGCTGACAATCATGAAAAAGCGAGCAGAAACCGAAGTGCGTGGAGTCATGGTTTGCTATCCCCAAATAGTTTTCAAGACTAAACGTTTCCAAAAAGGGTAGCTTAATTGCCCGTCGTGGCGGGAAAGTTATCCACAGGCTCCGATTCATTACGCACCATCGCTTCACGAGCGTGGCCCAGCACAACCAGCCCACCACAACAAACACAAACCAAAGGCCCCGACGACGGGACCGCGGCCAGGCCGCCCATCCGTCGTCGAGGCCTATGGGACCTTGAGCACCCGCCTACTTTTGGGCCGGCAGGACCAACCCGCCCGACTTATCCGTCGACAAAGCGAGCGAAGAGATGAACTGCGGCTCGCCGTCGGGCCCATCCAGGGCCGAGCGGACCATGTCCGGGCGCTCGAACTCCAGTCCGGTCACGTGGCACAGCAGCTTGGCGTCGCTCGGGTTGCCGTCGGCGTCGAACATCGGCAGATCGATTCCGTCGTCGGAGCGGCGTAGGTAGTACTTCCCGCGGGTCAACACGGCCAGCGCAGGCGGCAGCACAAGCGCCAGCCCAACGGCGAAGATCGGCGAATATGGCTGCACAGCTGAACCGAAAGCGCCGAAGAACACCGCAATCGAGATAACGGCCGAAACCAACATCGAGACGAAGCCCACGGGGTTGACGGCGTAAAGCATGCCTCGGCGGAATTCGGGAACCTTGGGCGAAATCTTGAGCAAATACTTGTTGATGGCAATATCGGACGCAACGGTAACCACCCATGCCATGGCGCAATTCGCGTAGAACCCAAGGATGGTGTTCAGGAACTCGAACATATTCGCTTCCATCAGCACCAGCGCAATCACCAGGTTCACCACCACGAACACCATGCGCCCCGGGTAACTTTTGGTGATGCGCGTGAAGCTGTTGGTCCACGCGAGCGAGCCGGAGTAGGCATTGGTCACGTTGATCTTGATTTGCGAAATGACCACAAGCACCACGGCCAAGGTCATCGCCAGCCAGGCCGGCATCATTTCCTGGTACACGCCAAGGAATTGATGCACCGGCTCGTTGGCATGCGCGGAGGCGGCTGGATCCAGGGTCGCAATCAGGTAGATGGCAATGAACATGCCCACGATCTGCTTGATCGCGCCGAAAATCACCCAGCCCGGCCCCGCGAGGATCACGGCACGCCACCAAGCACCACGGTTCTCGGCGGTCTTGGGAGGCATGAAACGCAAATAGTCAATCTGCTCCGCGATCTGCGCCATGAGCGACAGGCAGACACCCGCGGCCAGCATCACGGAGGCCAGGTTGGTGCCTTCAGCGCCGGATTTGCCCGTGAACGCGAAGAATTCCCCGATGCTGTCCGGGTGCGAAATCACCAAATACCCCACGGGAACCACCATGAGCAGGAGCCACAAAGGAGTGGTCCACACCTGCAACTTGGACAAGGCCTTCATCCCGTAAATCACCAAGGGAATCACAATAAGCGTGGACGCCGCATAACCGAGCCACTGCGGGATGCCCAGCCCAAGTTCCAGGCCTTGAGCCATGATGGAACCCTCAAGCGCGAAGAAGATGAACGTGAACGTCGCGAAAATGACGTTGGTGACCACCGAGCCGTAATAACCGAATCCGGAACCCCGAGTGATGAGGTCAAGATCAATGTTGTACCGGGCCGCGTAGTAGGCCAAGGGAAATCCGGTGGCGAAAATGACCACGGCCGCCACCACGATTCCGAAAATAGCGTTTACGGTGCCGTACGAAATACCGATGTTCGCGCCGATCGAGAAATCAGCCAAATACGCGATTCCACCGAGCGCACTCGTCGCCACCACACCCGCACCCCATTTGCGGTAGGACCGTGGCGCGAACCTGAGGGTGTAGTCCTCCAGGCTCTCCTTCGCTGCGCTCATCGCATCGGCATTACCAGCCGTGCGGCTCCCGGCGCCTAGCGCCTCGGAAGGTTCGACGACGGCGACCCCCATCGGGGAGCCACCCGCCGTCGGTGGTTCAAGCACTTGCGTTGTCTTCGAATCGTCAGTCATCCCCAAAACTTTCCTCGTCTCGACATGTTTCCCCGATGAACATGGGCTCGACGCTATCGGCGGGATGGAACCACGGAGTCACCACGATGTTTCCGCGCTGTAACTTATCCAGCGAGTTGGACGCCAAGATTGCGGCTCCGGGTTTGTGGACGTCCAACAAAATCGCGGACCCGCAGGCCCACTACCGTCGTGAAGGAACGCACCATCCCCTGCAAGTAACGGCCGAGGAGCATCATGACCACCCAGCCAAACCCAAGGCGTACGTCCACCTATCCGATTCTGGAAACAGCCCGCGAGCAAGTCCTCGCGAAAGGCGAAGGACTCAGCGAAGCCCAACTGCTCGAGATCCTCGAGCTCCCGGACGAGGCCATTCCCGAAGCCCTGCAGCTTGCCCACGAAGTCCGCCTGGAGCACTGCGGCGAGGACGTCGAAGTGGAGGGAATCATCTCCATCAAGACCGGAGGATGCCCTGAGGACTGCCACTTCTGTAGCCAGTCGGGCCTCTTTGACAGTCCGGTCCGGGGCGTCTGGCTCGACATCCCCGAGCTCGTGAAGGCCGCGAAGGAAACCGCCGCCACCGGGGCCACGGAGTTCTGCATCGTCGCAGCCGTCCGAGGCCCGGACATCAAGCTCATGAACCAGATCAAGTTCGCGATCGACCGCATCAACGCCGAAGTGGACATCAACATCGCGTGCTCGCTGGGCATGCTCACCCAGCGCCAAGTGGACCAACTCGCCGAATGGGGCGTCCACCGCTACAACCACAACCTCGAAACCGCGCGCAGCTACTTCCCCGAAGTCGTCACCACGCACACCTACGAGGAACGCCTCGATACTTGCAACATGGTCAAGGCGGCCGGCATGGAACTGTGCTGCGGTGCCCTGATCGGCATGGGCGAAACCACCGCCCAGCGCGCCGAACTCGCCAGCCAGCTTGCGGCCCTCGAACCGCACGAAGTCCCGCTGAACTTCCTCAATCCGCGCCCGGGAACGCCCCTCGAAAACCAGGGAATCATGGACGGCAAGGACGCCCTCCGTGCCATAGCGGCGTTCCGCCTCGCCATGCCGCGGACCGTGCTGCGTTACGCCGGCGGACGGGAACTGACCCTGGGCGACCTCGGCACGCGCGAAGGCCTCATGGGCGGCATCAACGCGGTGATCGTCGGCAACTACCTCACCACACTCGGCCGACCCGCCGACGCCGACCTCAACCTCCTCGTGGAGCTGAACATGCCCATCAAGGAACTCCAGAAGTCGCTGTGAACACTGTTGAGACGGCAGGCTTCTGCGGGCACTGCGGCGGACCCGCCACGCAAGCCGGGCCAGCCGCACAGGGTGACCCGGCAACGCAAGGTGAGCGCCCGACGTCGGACGCCCACCTGGGCTGCCAGCAGCGCCTCGCGATGGAGCCTCCCCGCTATTGCGCTGTCTGCCGGCGCCGCATGAAAGTCCAGGTCACGCCGCTCGGCTGGACCGCTGAATGCTCGCGCCACGGCCGGGTTACGCCATGAGCGTCATCCAGCGTGACCGGGCAAGCCTCTGGCATCCCTACGCTCCGGCGTCGGGGACGCTGCCGTTGTGGGAAGTCGAAGACGCCGACGGCGTGACGCTGCGGCTCCGCGACGAAACCGGCCAACGCCACGAGGTGCTCGATGCCATGTCCTCCTGGTGGTCGGTCATCCACGGGTACCGGAATCCCGTCCTGGATGCCGCGGCGAAGCGCCAACTAGCTACGTTCAGCCACGTGATGTTCGGCGGCCTCACCCATGAACCCGCCGTCGAATTGGCCGAACGGCTGGTCGCCATGGCCCCTTCCGCGGCGGATCGGCCGAGGTTGGAGCGGGTTTTCCTGGCGGATTCTGGATCGGTGTCCGTGGAGGTGGCGCTCAAGCTCGCGGTACAGTTCCAGACTGCGTCGGGGTTCCCCAAGAGGCAACGCTTCCTCAGCATCCGCGGCGGTTACCATGGCGACACCTTCGCGGCGATGGGCGTCTGCGATCCCGTGGATGGCATGCACTCGGCCTTCCCCGGGCTGCTCGGAGCCAATGTGTTCGCCGCGAGGCCACCCGCCGCGGGCGCGCCGCCCGAGGAAATCGCGGAATGGCAGGCGCACACAGAAGCCCTCGCCCAAGAACACGCCAACGAGCTCGCCGCGATCATCGTGGAACCCGTGCTTCAAGGCGCCGGCGGCATGTTCGTCTACGCCACCGAATGTCTCCGCATCCTCCGCGACATCGCCGATCGGCACGGGATCCTCCTGATCCTCGACGAGATCGCAACGGGCTTCGGCCGCACGGGCGAGCTCTTCGCCGCGCAGCATGCGGGCGTGGTTCCAGACATCATGTGCGTCGGCAAAGCACTCACGGGCGGTTACCTCACGCTCGCGGCGATGCTCTGCACGGGCGAAGTGGCGGCCCGCGTATCGAGCGGCGGTGCCGGCGCCTTGCTGCACGGACCGACGTTCATGGGCAATCCGCTCGCGTGTTCCGTGGCCAATGCGAGCCTGGGAATTCTCGACGGCGGCGGGTGGCGCAGCGATGTGGCCCGGATCGGCTCGGGCCTGGCGGCCGGCCTCGAAGCTGCAAATGCGTTCGACGCCGTCAAGGACGTCCGCACCATCGGCGCCGTGGGCGTCATCGAGTTGAACACGGAAGTGGACGTCGCCGCAGTGACGAGTGCCGCCGTCGGGCATGGGGTGTGGGTGCGGCCGTTCCGGAACCTTGTTTACGCGATGCCGCCCTACATCAGCACCGCCGAGGAGATCCGGCGGATCGCAGAGGGTATGGTGGCAGCCGTTGCCGAGGTGCACGGGCCATGAGCAGGTCAATGACCGCGTGGTTGGAACAGCAGGCCGCGGTCCGCGAGCGCCGCGGCCTCGTCCGTTCGCCCTTGACGCGCCTCGGTCCGGACGCTGCGGTGGACCTGGCGAGCAACGACTATCTTGGACTCGCGACGGACCCGAGGCTGGCAGCGGCCGCCCGCGAAGCGATTGGCCGTTGGGGAACCGGTGCCACGTCCTCGCGGCTGGTTGCCGGTACCACGGCGCTGCACCTCGAGCTCGAATCCGAGCTCGCGAGCCTCACCGGCATGGAATCCGCGTTGGTCTTCTCGTCCGGATACTTGGCGAATCTAGGGGTCACGACGGCCCTCGGCGGCCCCGGGACGCTCATCGTGGCCGACGAGCATTGCCATGCTTCGCTGATTGACGGTTTCCGCTTGAGCCGGTCGAGGGTGGAAACGGTCCCGCACAACAATCTCCTCGCGACCGAGCACTGTCTGCGCACCCGTACAGAGCCCAGGGCCCTGATCGCCGTCGAGTCCATCTACAGTGTCTTCGGCGATGCCGCCCCGCTCCCCCGGCTTTTGGCACTGGCCGAGGAGCACGACGCGGTGCTCCTCGTGGACGAAGCCCACAGCCTCGGTGTTGCGGGCCACGGGGCATTTGAGGGTCACGGCTCGGTGGCTGGAACTGAGCTTTCGGGCCACCCCTACGTGGTGCTGACTGCGACCCTTTCCAAGTCGCTCGGCAGCCAGGGGGGTGCCGTGCTTGGCAGCGCGCTGCTCCGCGAGCACCTCGTCAACCGGGCCCGCAGCTTCATCTTCGACACCGGGCTCGCACCGTCGTCCGCGGCGGCTGCGCTGGCCGCCGTCGGGATCATCCGCACTGAACCGTGGCGTGCGGCGGCAGTTCACCACAACGCCGCCAGCCTCAGCGCCGGACTGGCGCCCGTGCTGTGTGAGCCGGGCATCGCCGTCGTGCCCGTTGGCGCGCCGCTTCAGACGGCAGGTGCCGTTCAGTCCGTTCCCATGCCCTCCGCTGCGGCCGCACTTGCGGCGAGCCAGGCGGCGCACGGGGCGGGTGTCCGCGTCGGCTGCTTCCGCCCGCCCTCGGTGCCCGACGGCGTCTCGCGCCTCAGGCTGACGGCCCGCGCCACCCTCACTCCCCGCGACATCGACTACGCGTGCGCAACGTTGCGCCGCATCCTGGAGGAAATGCCATGAAACTGCCACCCATAGTGCTGGTCACCGGAACGGACACCGGCGTCGGCAAGACAGTCACGACGGCGGCGCTTGCGTCCGCGCTGCAAGCGGACGGTCGCTCGGTGGCCGTGTACAAGCCGTGCCAGAGCGGCGCCGTGACGGGCGATTCTGATTGCGCCGAAATCACCCGCTTGGCCGGACCGCTCACAGCCGAGGCCGGCGTCGTGCTCCAAGAACCCCTCGCCCCGGTGGCCGCGGCCGCGCTGGACGGCGTCACGCTGCCTCAGCTTGCGGCATATGCCGCACGCGTCCGCGAACTTGCCGGCACCCATGACCATGTCCTTGTGGAGGGTTCCGGCGGTCTCCTCGTGGAGTTGGACCCCGACGGCGGCACGCTGGCGGATCTGGGCAGCCGCCTTGGCAGTGACGCGACTTTTGTAGTGGTTGCCCGCCCCGCGTTGGGAACCCTGAACCACACGGCGCTGACGCTCGAAGCCCTGGAACGCAGGGATTTGGCTGTGCATGGAGTGATTCTGGGAACCTGGCCGGACGACCCGGGCGTGCTGGAACACGGCAACCGGGCGGCGCTCGGCACGTTGCGGCCGCTTCTTGGGGTGCTCCCCGAGCGCGCCGCGGACCTCCCACCCGTGACGTTCCGGGCGGCGAGTGTGCACTGGCTGAGCGGGGCTTGGTCATGAACACCACTACTGCCGGCGCCCAGACGTGCCCGTATCTGGTGCTGCGGGATCCCGCGGCTGTGCGGGAAGTCCTGCACCGGCCGGAAGACTTCAGCCCGGCGAATGCCCTCATCGCTGTGACACCTTTGTCCGGACCATCGTTGCGGGTCCTGCAGCGCGCCCGCTTCGCGCTGCCACCGGTGCTGGCCAGCAATGACACGGCTTCCCACGCTGGCATTCGCAAGGTGGTGGCCGGGTTCTTTACCCCGGCAACGGTGGGTGCTTTTGAGCCGCGCATCCGCGGCATCGCGCGGGTTGCCGCTGCCGCCGCTGTTGGCCTGCTGGAAACGGGTGGGCAAGTGGATCTGGTGCAGGCCGTGGCAGCGTACCCGCCGGCGATCGTGATGTTGGAGCTTCTGGGACTCCCTGTCCGTGATCTTCCGGAGCTAAAAGCCTGGAGCCTGGACTCGCTCGAGCTGTTCTGGGGCTGGCCGGATCCCGAGCGGCAACTGGAACTGGCGCACAGCGCGGCCGGGTTCTACAGCTGGCTGCGGGAACTCGTCCTCGAAGCCGTGGCATCCCCCGGACGCAATCTCTTCCGTTCCTTGGCGGAACACGGCCTCAGCACTCCCGAGATCTGTTCCCTCGGCTACTTCCTGCTCATCGCAGGGCAGGAAACCACCACCCAGCTCATCAGCACGGCGCTATTCCGGCTTGCCGAGGGATCAGTGGGCTTTGACTGGAAAGACGCGGCCTCCGGAACCACTGCACGGGACCTCATCCGGCACGTCCTGGCTACGGAATCCTCCGTTCCCACATGGCGCCGGGTTGCCGCCCAGGACACAGTGCTCGACGGCGAGCGCGTCCCCGCCGGCGCCGAAATCCTCCTGGAACTCACAGGCAACCACGCGTCATCCGGCCGGGCTTCGGCGGCCCACGAGCAGGGTCCCACGGCCTACGGGCTGGCCTTCGGCTCAGGGATTCACCGTTGCCTTGGTGCGAAGCTAGCGGAACTGGAGGCCGCCGTCGTCGTGAAGGAAACCGCGGCAGCGCTGCATGGCGTCCGATTGGCAGAGCCGAACCCCGAGTGGCTCCGCCTACTGTCTTTCCAAGCTCCGCGGACTGTCAGCGTCGAGATTTGAGGAAGTCGGTGGCTTCGTTCACGGCCGGCGCATCGGGATGGATGCTGCGGGTCTCCGATCGCTGGTTCCGGGTGCGAACCCAATCGCCGGGGTGCAGTTTCGGCAAGATTTTGGCGATGGCCAGCGCTCCATACATCAACGTATTAATCGCGACGAAGGTCGCCAATACGGCAAACCAATCGGAATGCAGAATTCCCTCGGAAAACAAAATTCCAGTGGGAAGGGCGGCGGAAATAGCCATGATTACCCTGCCTTCGATGGTTCGCCGGTTGGTGAATGGTTGAGGTGTTTCCATTTGGCTTGCTTGCCAAGGGAAATGTCGATGATTCCCTTGACATACACCACGTTGAGGAACATATCGAAGAACAACTCCGGAAAGAGCGTGACTGCCAAGAGGCGTGCCCGCCAGCCACCCTTCCACACGGTGACGACCCGCTCGATGGAGAAGACGACGCCGATTCCCAGCCAGAACGGGAACCAGACCCAGTTGTCCAGGGACAAAACCATAAGGAGGATCAGCAGGAGGTAAGCGCTGAGGGCAATCACTCCGTAGCCAATGCCGAACTGCTGCGCCCAGTAACGAAGCGTCTGGGGTGTGGCCCCGTAAGCCCCAAGGTTTTCCAGGGCACCCCGCTGCCAACGGAGTCGTTGCGCCCACAAGGTGCGGAAATTCGGCATCAACTCGGTGACCACAGTGCATTGCATGGGGGAAATCATGAGGCCGCCCAGGGATTTCAAGGCAATCGTGAGCTCATTGTCCTCGGTCAACGATGCCGTGTCGTAAACGTCTCCCCGAATTCCCGGGATCGATTCGCCCCGGCTCTGGGCAACAGCGCGCAAGGCACGGGGACGGAAAAGCGAGGCCGTCCCGGTCAGCACAAAAACGCGGCCACGCCGTCGTCCGATTTCCCGGGAATACCGGATATATTCGTTGCGCTGGAATTGGCCGACAATTCCGTGTCCCTCTTCCCCGTAGAAAAGACCACCTACAGCCATCAGTGCCCGGTCATTGCTCATCCGCGCAACCGCGACTTCCAGGAATCCATCGTCAAGGCGGGTGTCGGCATCCATGACCATGACGACGTCGTTATCGCCTTGGCCTGGTAGCAGCCACTTGAGCGCCTGGTTGAGTGCGCCGGCCTTCTTCTTCGTGTTGTCCACCGATTCGAAGACCTCAACCCCGGCCTCGCGGGCAAGCGCAATAGTTGCATCCGTGCAGTTGTCGGCAACCACAACCACGCGGTCCGGGCGGTGCGATTGGGACAAAAGCGAAGCGATGGTGGCGGGCAGCGAGGCTTCTTCATTGTGCGCAGGGATCAAGACGGTCACCGTGACCGCGCCAGCATACACACCGCGGGTTTCGGCCATGACGATCTTTGGCGCCAGCGGTGTCCAGGGATGCGCGGAGCGGCGTGATCTGTTGGCAATGCGCTGCTCCAGCACAGCCACGCCAGCGGATAGCAGAAGGGCAAAGGCTATGGCCACGAGAATCACGCGGGGCTGCGGCGCCACTGAATCGTAGAGAATCCTCCAGACACCGAGGACAATCCCCTCAGCCCGCGATTCGACCGCTGAATTCCCCGTCGAGGCAATAGCGAACCACAAGAGGGCCGCTGCACCGCCGACTGTTACCGCGATCACAATGCCGACCATGCGCTGAAATATCCCTCGACCCACCGGCGAATGCTATCAGTCGCACCCCGCGAGGCCGACGCTCGCTCACATCATGGGCATTTCCGGCCGACCCTCGCTCACATCATGGGCATTTCCGGCCGACGCCCGCTCACAAACAAACCCTTTCCGGCCAACGCCCGCTCACATCATGTGATCGAGGGTTCTAGTTTTGGGCGCCATACGTGAGCGGGCGTCCACGGAAAGACCCACATTCGTGAGCGAGCGTTGGAGGGGGTGCTGCGTAGACTGAGGATATGGGCGAGAGCCGCGACCTGCTGACGCCTGAGCAACGCAGCCTGAACATGTCCAAGATCCGGGGCAAGAACACCAAGCCCGAGCTCTTGGTCCGTCGGCTACTGCATGCCAAGGGTTACCGGTACCGGCTCCATGGCCGGGCTGCGGGCGGGAAATTGCCAGGCAGCCCGGATCTCGTGTTTGCCGGACGCCGCAAGGTGATTTTCGTGAACGGATGCTTCTGGCACTTCCACGATTGCAGGGCAGGCCAGCACTCACCGACCGGCAACGCGGATTTCTGGGCAGCCAAGCGCAACCGCACCCGGGAGCGCGACGCCGGACAGCGCGAATTGCTGAGGGCCTCGGGATGGGAGGTTCTCACCGTGTGGGAATGCGAACTGCGGGACCGTTCGGCTTTGGAGAATCAGCTCACGCAGTTCCTCGACGGCGGCCGAACAGGAAGTAGCTCAGCGGCCCAAAGAAGTTGATGAAGCTTGCGGCCCGCCATACGGCTTTGTTCCCCCTGATCTGGGCCGCGGGGGTCTTGGAAATGCTGCGCTGTGCCGCGATGAGCAACGCCATCTGTCCCGCACCCATCACAAGCACGCCTACCCGCTGCCCCGGAGTCATGTCCTTCCAGGACTTCTTCTTTTTCTTGCCGTGCATGATGCCTCCATCTGCAGTGACTTGCCCTCTCAGGCTAGTCTGCCAGCCGCCCGGACGGAACAGGACGGAACCGGACGGAACAGGATGCCCCTCATAGCCGAGCCTGGCGCACCACTTCGCCCCAGGACTGCTGGGCCAGGTCCGTGACGGCGGCAAGGATCTCCGCCGGTGGCCGCGACAAGTCCAGCGGGTACTCCACAATGTCGATATCCGTGTTGAGGATCCGTCGCAGCTTCATCTCGCCCTTGCCCGCGTAGACCAGCCACGCCGTGGGCACTTGCAACGCCGTGCAGTAGGCCAGGAGTTGATAGTGGTCCGCGTTGAGCGATGCCCCGGCATCCGTGGCCGAGGCATATTTCGAGTCGTACACCACCACGGGCCGGCCACCCAGGAAATGCACGGCGTCGGGGCGCACGGTGAGCCGGTCCGAATCCCGCACAGCTTCGTTGAGGGTGGCGCCGTATTGAAGCCGCATTTCACCCGGATGTGCCCGCATGGCCGCCCGCAAAGCCACACCCACGAATTCCTCAAACACAGTGGACATGTCCACTACAAACGAGGCGGTCTGCTGCTTCCCCTCGCCCGCTTCCGCAGAGGCATTCCGCAGGATGAGCTCGGCCAAGCGGAGGACAGGGTGGTAGCGGAGGTTCATCCGGTTGGCCTGCCACTTCGGCAGCGGCGCTCCGGACTGCAGCCGCGTGACGGCGTCGAGCTTTCCCTTGAGCTGCCGCAAGCGGCTCAGGACGTTTTGCCGCACGCCGGGAACCTTGCCCATCCGCTCAAGGGCGGCACGCAGAATGCGGTTCTCGGCAATGTCCTCGGTGAATTCGTCGTAGGAGACTTCCAGCGGTACCAGCATTCCGGGGCGCCGGGAGATCTGGTCCGAGATCCGGATACGGCCCTTGACCGTCCGGAGCGACTCGTCCACAGTGAGATAGCCCTGCAGCGGACCTCGGCTGAGCGCCCGCTCCGCCAACTGGGCGAGGGACTCGGCCAGGGCGCTCCACAGGTCCTTGTGCTCGACGGCGGCCACGGAATCCTCGCGGAATCCCTGGTCCCCGGCGTAGCTGAGGAGGAAGAGGAGCCGACTCAAGCCAAGGCGGTCCTTGGGCCGTACCTCGATTTGGACGGTGGGCGTCCGCACCGACCCCACCTTGCCCACAGGCTCGATGCGGTAGAGCCCCATCCCCATCGGCGAGGCCTTCGCGAGCCCGCTCGAGTTGAGCAGGGCGGCCGTGTCCGGATCAAGCTTGTCCACGATGCCACCGGAGAGCTCGTCCATGACGATGTGCCGCACCGCCGGTGCCTTCGTTGACGCGCGGACCGCAGGCTTTCCGATACCCGGGGGGCGGGCCGGCCGCGGTGGCGCGGTCTTAGCGGACCGCAAGTCGACCCAACAACTGGTCCAGCCCGAAGCGCTCCTCCAGCTGGGCCCGGTTCAACTGACCGTGGTAGTGCTCTTCCAGGAGTGGCATGAGTTCGTACTTCCAGATCCGGCGCAGCCCTGCGGGGTTCTGGGCCGCGTTCTTCATGAAGTAGGAGGGACCGATCATCAGGTCCCGGTCCCAATCGTCGATGGAGTCGTTCAAGGCGTCAAGCAGGTCCGCGTTGAGGGTGTCCAGGCCGCGGGCCGCGAGGAACCGCCGGAGCGAACCGCGGATCGGTTCCACCTTCGGATGCAACTCCACGAATGCGAAGCGGCGGCGGATGGCCGCGTCCATCATGGCGATGGAGCGGTCCGCCGTGTTCATGGTGCCGATGATGTAGAGGTTGTCCGGCAGGCTGAACGGTTCGTTGGGGCTGTACTGGAGGTAGATGCGGTCGTCACGGTATTCCAACAGGAAGTACAACTCACCGAACACTTTCGCCAGGTTGGCCCGGTTCATCTCGTCGATGATGAGGAAGTACGGCTTGTTGGAGTTCCCGGGCTTCGCTGCTTCTTCCGCGAGTCGACGCAACGGTCCGGCCACCAACTTGAACGAAACCTGGCCGTCGTCGGTCTTGTCCGGCCGGTACCCCTCGAAGAAGTCCTCATACGCGTAAGACGGGTGGAACTGCACCAGCTTGACGCGCTCATCGGTGCTGTCGCCCGCGAGCTCGGCAGCCAAGTGCTTGGCGAGGTAGGTCTTTCCCGTTCCCGGAGGGCCGTAGAGCACCAATTGGCGGTTCTCCTCCAGGAGTTCGGCGATCTCCTTGAGCGGATCGAGCTCCATGTGGAGGGAAGCTGCGAACTCTTCAGTGAGGGGGCGGAACCCTTCAATCACGGGCTCGACGACGGCGTCCGGGGCGGCGGTTTCCTCGCCGTCGGACTCCGCTTCGGCCGGCAGGAGGGACTGCAGCGACTGGATGACCCTTGTAACGTCCACGACGATCCCCGACGTGGAGAGTTGGCGCTGGACGTGCCGCGGAGCCTCGGCCATCGGGTGGGTCTCGTCGAACCAACGCACTTTACGGCGGAGCCGACGGTTGTCCTCGTTGTGTTCCGGCTCGCCCAGGACCACGCCGATCCTGATGGCTCCGGAATTCTGGAACAGCGCGAGGTCGCCGGGCTTCATCACGGTCAGGAACGCGAAAACGGCAGTCTTGGTGTCCTCCCGCTCCACGTAGCCGAGGTGCTTGTAGTCCTCGTCCACGGCGTGTTGGACCACCCCGGCCGTCACCCCGGGAGTGAGTTCGCGGAGGTGTTCGACGTCGAGCGTCGCCTTTTCCTCGTCCCGCCACGCGGCGAGGAGCTCGGCGGAGTCCTGGTGCGTGCGCAGCAGCCATGCCCGGCGGCCAGGATCTCCCACTTTGCGCCACTGGCTGACGAGCTGGCGGTCGTACCAATCGATGCGCTGGCCGGCCTGTTCGTCCAGGTGAAGCCGGATGCGGTGGACGTCCGCGGTGATGTCGGCTTCCGTTTCGCCGTGGGCACCGCCAACCAGCGAGGCGAAGGCGTCCCGGATTTCGCGCCGCTCAACGTCCGCGACCACGGGCTCGAAGTAACTGGGCCACGCCAAGTATTCGATGCTGCGGCGGATGGCCGGCTGGTCCTCGGGGGTTGCCGCCGCGAGTTCGTGGAATTTCAACGGGTCCTTGAGGGCTTTGTTGATGCTCGCGTTGGACTGGCCATCGACGTGCGCCACGAACCGGCACAACCAGGTCAGGTGGTCCCAGATCGTCCAGTTGAACTCAGCGGTCCTGTCACGGATGACGCCGTGATCGGTCATCCCTTGGTACAGCTCCTTGGGGAGCTCGAGCTCGGGATCGAGCCAGGACGCGGCTTCAGCGACGCGGGCGCGCTTCACCTTCAGCGATTTGACCTCGTGCGCCAGGGGCAGGGACTGCAGGAAGAGAAGCTCGACGGCGAGCAACTTGGCCTCGCGGGAAGCCCCTTCCAGGTTCTGGCGCAGGTTGGTCATCATGGGCGCCTTGGCATCTCCGACGCCGCGTTCCAGGCGCTCCAGGAGCTCGCCGGCGGCGTCCACCGTCCAAGTGCGGGTACTGGCGTCGAGCGCCGAAGCCTTGCCTTGAAGCCCCGGGCCCAGCACGAACCACGCCGCATCTTCGATCTCCTTGGAGATACCGGGGGCACGGGTCAGTGGGGTTTTGGTGGAGGGAGTCACCATGCCAACTTACATGGTTTCTCTTGGTGCTGGCATCAGGAAAGTCGGCACCCCCGCCACAGGCGTCCCGCCTCTCATGTTCTGCCACATGCGTCCCACAACGTGCTTCCCGCCGCATGCGCCCCGGGCCGATGCGCCCGGGAAGTTCAGTGCATCCCGAAGCGATAGCCGGCAGGCACCGGCTCCCCGGGACACACTTCCTGCCACAGCTCGGCGATCCCGTCCTCGCCTTCCCGGATGTCCGGTATTTCGACGCCGTCCCGCAGCATCGCTGCTGCCTCCCGGCCTTGGCCGACACCCGCGAGGGCGAGCGCCGTCAGGAAACGGACGCGTCCGACGTCGGACATTCCGGCAGGTGCCTCGCTCGCCAGGGCGAGTGCTTGGGCGGGGTCTCCGTGCCGGATGCTGAGGGTCATGGCTTCGCTGAGCAAGGGGAGATTGGACGGTTCCAGCCGGCTCGCGGCGGCAAGTTCCGCCAAGCCGTTGTCAGTCTTGTTGGTGGCGAGCAGCGCGAGGGCCCGGCCCCTTGTGGCGAGGACCTTGGAACGGAGCGAGAGGTCCTCGGCAATCAGCGCGGCGCCGTATCCGGCGATCGCACCGGAGAGGTCTTGGCGCGCGTGCTTCATCGTGGCCAGGTGGAACTGTGCCTCGGCTCCGCCATCCTTGGCCAGCAGCTCTTCCCAATCGGCTCCGGCCACGAAGGTCCCGGCGCCCAGGAAACTCGCTCCATCCAGCAGGCTGTGCCAGGGGCCCGTTTCCTCGATGGCCTCAGGGGTTGCGTCGTCCGCGAAGGGAGTACCGACTTCGTCCAGCCATTTGCGGCCCGAGTGTCGCCGTCGGGCGCTTTCCAAAGCACCCCAAGCACTGCCGCGGACCAGCATCTCGTCCGGAGGCAGGGCGTAGTTCCGCGCGGCTTCGGCAAGGGCGACTTCGAGCTCCGCGTCCGGGACGAGGTCTTCGAGCCGGGCGCTGGCGTGGGTCACGGCCGCATCCCAATCCTGGCCGTGGGAGGTTGCGGGATCCAGCTTCGCGTTGCCGTAGGCCTCTACCCAACTCCACTCGGCGCCGGCAGGCATGGCCAGATGCTCGAACTGTGTCTGCGCGAGCCCAGCCTGGATCTCCGCGTAGGGGCCAGCGCCCGGGCTGAGCCATTCCTGCCAGCGCTTCCCGCCGTCGCCCTGGCCCCAGACGAACAGCTTCTTGCCCCGCAGGAGGCTCGTGGACAGCATGGCCAGGCCGTCGCCGTCGTGGTCTACCGCGGCGATCCAATGCCGGTGCCCAGGCTGGATGTCGAAGAAGAAATCCGCCGCGTGCGGGCTGTTGACCAGCCAGGTGGCATCCAAGCCTTGGTGTTCCGTGGGCCGGACGCGGGCGATGTCGGTGGTGTAATCGCTGCCGAAAGCCTCCGTCGCGGGCGCGATCACGCGCGTTTCCGCGGTCTCGGGAACGGCTGCGTTGCTCCACCAGTACATGGGGACCTCGTGGTCATGGGGGTTCCGGACCCGGACCGCCGTGAGGAGGACGTCCGAGTCCTCCGGAAGCCACATGTCCACTTGGAAGACCACTTCGCGGAGGCGTTCGAACTCCCACATGCGCAGAATGTCGTGGCCTTCGGGGGACTTGACGATCGCCGTGTGCAGCGGATCGCACGTGGTGGGCGAGTGACCGCGCGTGCCGATGTTCCATTCGAGCCCGCCGGCGAACCACGCCTTGCGCAGGGCGATGTTGGCGAACTGCAGTGTCCCATGGGTGTGGAGGAGCTGCTTTCCCGAGGCCTTGTCGAAGAGCTGCCAGAGCCGGCCGCCCAAGGTGGGGAGGACAACGGCACGCAGCTTGTTGTTCTCGAGCACGACGGCGGGCACCTCGTGGGCAGTCCGCTCGCGGGAGTAGCCGTCCTGCATCAGGTACGGGAACATGTTCGGCACCTGGCCATAGCGAGCCGCCGCCCGCAGCTCCTCCGGGACGCCGTCGCCGATTCTGTACGGCTGGTCCAACTCAGCCATGACCACCGGCAGGGGGCTATTGGGACCCAACTCCGCCATGTTCAGGGTGATGGTGGAGAAGCTCACGTTTTGCATCTTTATGACTCCTGGAGGCTATTTTCGATCGTAAGACTTCACCCATCTTTGACCCAAGTCGCCGCTGTGTAAAGGGAGCCACCCAACTAGCTCGCATTTGATGTCGTTTTGAGGGCCCAAAACGACATCAACTGCCAGTCAGTTGGGAATGTCAGCGGGAGACGGCGCGGGCGGCCCTCACCAGGTCCCGGTTGGTGACCATGTACGCCGTCGGGTCTGAATCGCCGGGTGCGCCGAAGGAGTCCCCACGGTCCTTCCGCGTGGAAACCGTGGCCTTGGCGGACAAATGGACCGCGCTCAATCCTGCGGCGTGCAGGGCGGGGATATCGTCCAAGACGAGTCCGCCGCCAGCCATGACCTCAAGCCGCCCCGCCGCCCGCTGGACCATGCGCTCGAGGGTCTCGATCCCCGCTCCCACCGTCGCGGCGCCCCCGGAGCTGAGCACCCGCGTGAAACCAAGTTCCACGAGTTGCTCGACGGCGGCCGCCGGGTCCGGGGTCTGGTCGATGGCCCGGTGGAAGGTCAGCTGGGCGTTGGGGTTCGTCTCTAGAGCCGCGTCGGCGAGCTTTCGCGTGGCTTGGACGTCGATGTCACCGGCGGCCGTGAGGACTCCGATCACCACGCCGTGGGCCCCTTGCCCGAGCAGGAACCGGATCTCGCGGTCCATGGTGTCCAAGTCCGCGTCGGAGTACAGGAAGTCTCCTGGCCGGCTGCGGATCAGCGGGTGGATCTCCAGCCGTCCGTCGGCAGCTTCCTGCGCGGCTTCCATCAGCCCTTGGCTCGGAGTCAGTCCCCCGAGCTCCAAGGCGCTGCAAAGTTCAATCCGGTCCGCGCCTTCTTCAGCGGCAACGGCAGCGCCCTGGGCACCGACGGCGACGATCTCGAGTTTCATGGGAAAACTCTAACGGCCACCGCAGTGCCCAGGGCGCTGCTGCAATGCTTCGCTAAGCCCGATAGGGCTCCAACTGCTCCTTCTGCTCGGGAGTGAGCCTGCGGACACGGCCGGTGGACTCGTCGACGAACGCCAGATGGGTACTCGCGTTGACGCAATCCTGGCCCGTCACGGGATCTTTGATGACGTAGTGCAGGTCAAAACTTGCCCCCTTCACGGCCCCTACCCAGATCTCAACCAGTGCGGGAATGTTCCGGTACTCCAAGGTCCGGACGTACCGGACCTTGTGCTCCACCACGAGGGTCATGACCCCGTCCTCAACGGAGTCGAAAACAGAGACCGGTGGTTCCACTCCGGGGAGTCCGGCACCGCGCGGCGGACCGAAGGCCGCGATGCGGGCCTCTTCGAGCATGCGCACGATCTGGACGTTGTTGATGTGCCCGTACGCGTCCATGTCTCCCCAACGCATGGGTACTTGGACCGTAATTCGCTCGCTCAGCTGTGCACCGCCGTCGAGTCATCCACAACGGTTTCCTCGGCATCCTCACCGGCGAACTGCGACATGTAGAGGCGGTAGTACGCACCCTGCAATGCGAGCAATTGGTTGTGGTTGCCCTGCTCCACGATGCTGCCGTTTTCCATCACCAGGATGGTGTCGGCGTCGCGGATGGTGGACAAACGGTGGGCGATGACAAAGCTGGTGCGATCCGTGCGGAGGGCCGCCATGGCCTTCTGCAACAGCAGCTCCGTACGGGTGTCCACGGAGCTTGTGGCCTCGTCCAGGATCAACAGCGAAGGATCGGAAACGAAGGCCCTCGCGATGGTGATCAGCTGCTTCTCGCCCGCACTGACGTTGTTGCCTTCCTCGTCGATGATGGTCTGGTACCCATCCGGCAAGGCGCGTACGAAACGATCCACGTAGGTGGCCTTGGCCGCCTCCATGATCTGCTCCTCGGTGGCGTCGAGGTTGCCGTACTTGATGTTGTCGTAGATGGTCCCGCCGAACAGCCAAGCGTCCTGCAGCACCATGCCCACCTTGGAGCGAAGCTCGGAACGGCTCAGCTCCTTGATGTCCACCCCGTCCAAGGTGATACGGCCCGCATTGAGCTCGTAGAACCGCATGACGAGGTTGACGAGGGTGGTCTTGCCCGCGCCTGTGGGTCCGACAATCGCGACGGTGTGTCCGGGCTCCGCACTGAGGGAAAGGTTCTCGATGAGCGGCTTGTCGGCCACGTAGCTGAAGGAGACGTTCTCGAACTCGACGTGGCCGTCCGTGCGCGGGGGCAGGTGACGGGCCGCGTTCTCCGGCATTTCCTCATCGGCATCCAGGAACTCGAAAACGCGCTCAGCAGAGGCCACACCGGACTGGAGCATGTTGGCCATGCCGGCGATCTGGCCAAGCGGCTGGGTGAATTCACGCGAGTACTGGATGAACGCCGTGGCGTCGCCAAGGCTCATGGAGCCGGAGGCCACACGCAAGCCACCGACGACGGCGATGCCCACGTAGCTGAGGTAGGAGACGAAGTTCATGGCCGGGAAGATGATGCCGGAAACGAACTGCGCCCCGAACGAGGCCTTATACAGGGCTTCGTTGCGTTCGTCGAAACGCTCCAGCATGTCCGCGTCACGCCCGAAGACCTTGACGAGCTCGTGACCGGAGAACGATTCCTCGATCTGGCCGTTGAGCGAGCCGGTGTTCTTCCACTGGGCGGCGAACAGCTTTTGGCTCCGCGAGCCAATCACGCCGGCAAGGACGCCGGAGAGCGGCAAGGCGACCAGCGCAATGAGGGCCAGTTGCCAGGACACGATGAACATCATGATGGTGATGCCGAAGACCGTCAGGACCGAGCTGACCAGCTGCGCGAACGCCTGCTGCAGCCCTTGCTGGACATTGTCTACGTCGTTGGTCACGCGGGAGAGGATGTCGCCGCGCTGGCGGGTGTCGAAGTAGTTCAGGGGCAAGCGGTTGAGCTTGGCCTGGACGTCGTTGCGGAGCCGGTTGATGACCTTCATGACGATCTTGTTCAGGATGTAGCCCTGGGCCCACAGGAAGATGTTGGCCACGAAGTACATCAAGAGCACGATCGAGATCAGGAACGTGAGCTTGGAGAAGTTGATCCCGTTGGTGAGCTCCATCTTGGAGACCATGTCCGCGAAGTTGTTCTGGCCGGCTTGGCGGAGGCCCTCGGCGAAGGCCGCTTGGCTCACGCCGGGAGGCAATTGCTTGCCCATGACGCCGCCGAAGATGACGTCCATGGCGCTGCCGAGGATCTTCGGGGCGATGACGTTCAGGACGACCGAGACCACCACGAGGCCGATGACGAAGACGACTCCGGCGGCCTCCGGCTTGAGCAACCCCAGGAGCCGCTTGGCCGACGGTCCGAAGGCCTTTGCCTTCTTGGCCGGCAGGTTGCCGAACATGCCGCTGTCGGCTTCGCCCGGGGTGTATTCGGTTTCCTCGATATCGTCATCGTCCACCGCCGTTACGGCACCGGCTGCGTCGGCATCCTTCGCTTCCGCAGCGTCGCGCGCAGCCTTCGCTGCTTCGGCTTTCGCGGCCCAGCCGCGCTTTTGCTGATTCTGTTCGCTCATGCCACTTCCTCCGCGCTCAGCTGGGATTCGACGATCTCCTGGTACGTGGGTGATGTTTCCAGGAGTTCTTCATGGGTGCCGCGGTCGACGATTCTGCCGTTGTCCAGGACCAGGATCTGGTCCGCGTCCGCAATGGTGGAGACGCGCTGGGCCACGATGATGACCGTGGCATCCTGCGTCTTTTCCTTGAGCGCCCTGCGAAGGCGGGCGTCCGTGGCCACATCCAAGGCCGAGAAGGAGTCGTCAAAGAGATAGACCTTGGGCTGCGTCACCAGCGCCCGGGCGATGCAGAGGCGCTGCCTCTGGCCACCGGAGACGTTGGTGCCGCCCTGGGCCACACGACGGTTGAGGCCGGAGGACTTTTCCATGACGAAGTCCTTGGCCTGTGCGGTTTCCAGCGCATCCCAGAGTTCCTGGTCCGTGGCGTCGGTCTTGCCGAAGCGCAGGTTGTGCTCGATGGTTCCGGAGAACAGGTACGGCTTCTGCGGCACGGTGGCCACGCGGCTGGTGATCTCGTCGCGGTCCAGGCTGGTGACTGGAACGCCGTCGAGCAATACATCGCCGGACGCAACGTCGTACAGGCGCGGAAGCAGCGACACCAAGGTGGTCTTGCCTGCGCCGGTGGAGCCGATGATGGCGAGGGTCTGGCCCGGCTCCGCGGTGAAGGAGATGTTGCTCAGCACGGGAGCTTCAGCGCCGGGGTATTTGAAGGTGACATCGCGGAATTCGACGCGACCCTTCTTTTCCGCGGGCGCCACGGGCGCCTTCGGATCGTGGATGGAGGGTTCGACGTCGAGGACCTCGCCGATGCGGTCCGCGCACACAGACGCGCGCGGGATCATCATGGCCATGAAGGTACCCATCATGACCGCCATGAGGATCTGCAGGAGGTACTGCAGGAATGCCGTCAGGGAACCCACCTGCATGTTGCCCGCGTCCACCCTTTGGCCGCCAAACCACAGCACTGCCGCGGTGGAAAGGTGCAGGATCATTCCGATGGCCGGGAACATCAGGACAAACAGGTTGCCGATCTTGACCGACACCAGGGTGAGGTCCTTGTTGGCATCGCCGAAGCGCTTGGCCTCGTACGGTTCACGAACGAACGCCCGGACCACACGGATGCCGATGATCTGCTCGCGCAGGACACCGTTGATGGCGTCGATCTTCTTCTGCATGGAACGGAAGAGCGGCATGAGCCGGACCACGAGGTAACCAACCACGGCCACGAGGACGGGAACCGAGACCCAGACGAGCCACGAGAGGCTGAGGTCCTCGCGCAAGGCCATGATGATGCCGCCGACGCACATGATGGGCGTGGACACCATGAAGTTCAGGCCCATCAGCATGAGCATCTGGACCTGCTGGACGTCGTTGGTGCCACGGGTGATCAACGTGGGTGCGCCGAAGCTGTTGACGTCCTTGGCCGAGAAACTGCTGACCTTCCGGAAGACGTCCCTGCGCAAGTCGCGGCCCATGGCCATGGCCACGCGGGATCCGAAATAGACACCGGCAATGGCCGCGACGACCTGGCCGAGCGCGACCGCGAGCATCAGGGCACCGGTTTGCCAGATGTAGTTGGTATCCCCCCGGGACACCCCTTCATCGATGATTTTTGCGTTGAGGCTTGGAAGGTAAAGGGTGGCAATGGTAGACGCCAGCTGGAAGATGATGACGGCTAGTATCTGCGGCAAATACGGCTTGGAGTAACGCCGTATCAGGGTGACAAGCATGCCCACGGATCCTTAATGAGAGTGCGCGAATGAATTACTGCGAATGACTAAATACTGCGAATGACTAAATACATGGATAGCAGCAGGCGCTGACAGTATTAGTCCCTCAACTCTACGAAATCCGTTGCCCCAGCGAAATATCGATAGCCAAATATCATCCTTGCGGCGTAGCTGAGCCGCTGCAGCGCTTCAAAACTCGCTGCAGCGGCTCCCGTCGCCAGCCTGGCAGGCTCCCGGCCCGCGTCCCGCGGGCGGAGGAGGCGGACTCCCCCTAGCCCGCGTGCCGCCCGGTTTCGCCCGCCCGTGAGGCATCACCGGCGAGGAGCAGCAAGGCAGCCCGTTCCTGGCGGCGGCGTTCCCGCTTGAGTTCCTTGCGCAGCGCGGCCAACTCCTCGGCGATCCGCGACTGCTCGACGGCGGTGGCAAGTTGTTCTTGCACGCGTACTTGGAGCTCGCGCTGCGCCTTGCTCAACTGAAGCTGTTGCTCGGCCAGCAACCGTTGGGTGCGGGCCAGCTGGTCCTGGACTTCGCGCAGGCCAGCTGCCGGATCGGGCCGTTCCTGCGTCAGGATGCGGGCGAACTCAAGGTCCAGCTCATCGTGCTCCTTCTCGGCTGCCGCTCGGGCGCGGCTGGCACCCAAGGGGGTGCCGGCGTCGTCGGCTGCTGGGACAAACTCAGCGGACTCGATCACCGGCAGGGTGGAGGTGTCCAGAGTCATCCCGGCCTCGCCGGAAGCGTTTGCCAGCAATTCCCTCTCAGGCGTTGCGTCCACGGTTTTCCGCAGTGGAACTTCCTTGATGAAGAGCACTGCGATGAACGCGACCAGGGCAATCGCCGCGGAGATCATGAAGATCTGGGCGGTGGCATCGCCGTAGGCGGCCCGCATAATGTCGCGGATCGGGGCCGGCAAATCCGTCAGGTCCATGCTCGCGTTGCTGGAGCCGCCGCTCACCGGGATGTGTGCCGCGGCGAGGCCTTGGGTGGCAAGGTCCTTGACGTGCGTGGCCATGATGGCACCGAGCACCGAAACGCCGATCGCACCGCCGACGGAGCGGAAGAATGCCACGGACGCGCTGGCGGTGCCGATGTCCTGCGCGCGGACGGTGTTCTGGACCGCGAGGACCAGGTTCTGCATGAGCAAGCCAAGGCCCAGCCCGAAAATGGCGGTGTAGCAGCAGGTGATCCACAGTTCGGTGGTGTGGTCGATGGTGCCGGTGAAGGCAAGGCCACCGGCCAGGAACACGGTACCCGCCAGGAGGAAGCGCTTCCACTTTCCGAAGCGGCTGATCAGCTGGCCGGATGCCACCGAGCCCAAGAGGTTGCCCGCAATCATGGGCAGCGTCAGGAGGCCGGCCTCGGTAGGCGTGGCGCCACGGGCTACCTGGAAGTACTGGCCAAGGAACGTGGAGGAGCTGAACATCGCGATACCGACGGCCACGGAGGCCAGGATCGCCAAAGCCGTGGTGCGCTGGGAGATGATCTTCAGCGGAATGATGGGCTGGGCCACCTTGGATTCGACCACTACCAGCAGGGCCAGGAGAAGCACGCCGCCGCCTACCATGAGGGCGGACTGCCAGGAGATCCAGTCGTAATAGTCCGGGTTGCCGGCGAAGGAAACCCAGATCAGGAGCAGGCTCACGCCCGAGGTCAGCAGGATGGAGCCGAGCCAGTCGATCTTGGCGGGGCGCTTGATGTGCTGGATCTTGAGGGTCACCTGGAGCAGGATGAGTGCGACGACGGCGAGCGGCACGCAGACGAAGAACGTCCAGCGCCAGCCGAGCGGGCTGTCAACGATGAAGCCGCCGAGCAGCGGGCCACCTGCGGTACCGACCGCCATGACGGCGCCCATGTAACCCGAGTACTTGCCGCGGTCCCGCGGCGGAATCATGGTGCCGATGATGGCCTGGGCCAAGGCGGTGAGGCCGCCCATCGCGATGCCCTGGATGACGCGGGCGGTGAGCAGGAAGGGAATGCTCGTGGAGAAGCCCGCCATGACCGAGCCGGCCACGAAGACCACGATGCTCAGCTGGACCAGGAGCTTCTTGTCGAAGAGATCGGCGAGCTTGCCCCAGATCGGGGTAGTTGCGGCGTTGGCCAGCAGTGCGGCCGTGATGACCCACGCGAAGTCCGTTTGCGTGCCGTGGAGATCGGACATGATGGTCGGGAGGGCGTTGGCCACGATGGTGCTGCTCAGGATGGCGGTGAAGAATGCCGCGAGGAGGCCCGTCAGGGCCTCCATGATCTGGCGGTGCGTCATGGGCGCGGATGACGCCGGTACCGCCGTCGAACGTTCTTGTATTCGGGTTGCCATTGCTGCTGCTCCTAAGCTGTGTGGTTCAAGTGGTGGGAGCCGGCCGCCGTTGCCCGGACTGAGTGGTTGAGTGATGTGGTCAATTTCTCCAGGACCTGCCCTGCTTCCAAGGCGTCTTCCTCGCTCCACTCCGCGAGGTAGGCCCGCAAATTGAGGCTGCGCTGTTCTTCGAAGTTCCGGACCTTTTCGATGCCGGCTTCGGAGAGGGCCACCAATTGGGCCCTGCCGTCGGCAGGATCGGGACGGCGGACCACCAAACCGAGTTCCTCCAGTTCGGCGATGTGCCTGCTGAGGACCGGTGGGCTGACGCCGAGCCGGGATGCGAGCTTCGTGGCCCGGGACTCCCCCTCGCCGATGAAGCGCATGACGCCTTGCAAGGCGAACCCGACGTCGGCATCCTTCGCGATGTTCGCGGTGACGATGCAACGCAGCACCCGCTGGAGATCGAAAATCTGATGGACGAGTTCGGTTGCTGTGCTGGATGCTACAGCCATGGAAGACACCTCACTTTTGTTTGCCTAAAGCAACTATACGCCCAAATGATTGCTTTGGGAAACTAATGATGTGTGAGATGCGTTAAACACCGAGCGCGAGCTGGCAGTTAATGCCCTCATCTTTCGAAAAATGGGTCATTACCTGCCAGCTCGCGCTGGGGTGTGAAGCGTCCGGGGTGTCAGTCGCCCAAGTGCGTCGGGCCGAACATCTTCAGGAGGGTTTCAACCACGACGACGTTGGGGCCGTCCGCGGCGAAGCCCTCTTTGAGCGCGTCCCCGACGCCCTCCGGGGCCACCCTGCGGGCCGGGACGCCGAAGGCCTCGGCAAGCCTGACGAAGTCCGGGCGGGCGAGCTCGGTGGCCGTGGCCTTGCCGAAGGCGCCCACCATGTATTCGCGCAGGATGCCGTAGCCGCCGTCGTCCACGATCAGCCATGTGACCGGGACGTTGTGCTGCTTGGCGGTGGCCAGCTCGGAGATCGAGTACATGGAGGAACCGTCACCGGAGACGGCCAGCACGCGGCTCGGCTTGCCCACGGTTTCCAGTCCCACGGCACCGCCGATGGCCGCCGGGAAGCCGTAGCCGAGGCCGCCGGCGCCCTGGGCCGAGTGGAACTGGCCCTCGCGGGAATCCCAGCAGCTCCAACCCCAGTACGCGGAAATCGTCATGTCCCAGAAGGTCTGCATGTCCGCCGGAACGGCCTCGCGGATATCGGCCATGAATTTCAGTTCCTTGCCGAGGTCCTGCTCTTCAAGCCGCGCCTTGACCTTGGCGAGGGACTCCTTGACGAGCTCCTCGGGCGTGATGCCGTGCCAATCCGGTGCCGCAGCCGTCGCAGCAAGTGCCTCGTCCAAGGCAGAATCCAAGGCGGCAAGGGCCTGGCCGGCGTCGGCGCGGATGCCCAGGCCGGGCCGGTTGGACTCGAGGACCCGGGGCTCGGCGTCGATCTGGATGATGCGACCGCGCGGCTCGAAGGTGAAGTAGTTGGACGTCACCTCGCCCAGGGAGGAACCAATGACGATCAGCACGTCGGCGTCCTCGAGGACATCCGTCATGTGGCGGTCTTCGATCCAGGACTGCAGGGACAGCTCGTGGGTCCACGGAAACGCTCCGTTACCACCGGGCGTGCAGATCACCGGGGCGCGGAGTTTCTCGGCGATAGACAGGAGCGACTTTTCGGCCCGGCCGCGGCGCGTGCCGCCGCCGGCGATGATCGCCGGACGCTTCGCCGTCGAGAGCCATTTGACGGCTTCGCGGATCAGTTCGACGCGCGGCGGGTTGTCGGCCGCTTCGGCGAGGGCGTCCTCCACCGGCGGGACCATGATGGGGTCCAGGAGCACGTTCTGCGGAATTTCGATCCACACCGGGCCCTGCGGAGAGGAAATGGCCTCGGTCCAGGCATCCTGGATGGCCGAGGGAATCCCGGACGCGTGCTGGATGAGGCGCTGGCTCTTGGTGACGTTCGCGGCCGAGGCTTTCTGGTCATCGAGCTGGTGGAGCATGCCCTTCCGGCGCGCCCCCAGACCTTCCAACGGGATCTGGCTCGCGACGACGACCATCGGCACGCCAGTCGCGTACGCTTCCTGCAATCCCGCCAGGGACGTCAGCGCCCCCGGACCGGTGGAGAGGAACAGCACCCCGACCTCGCCGGTGGCACGGGAGTACCCGTCCGCGGCGAACGCCGAGTTGTTTTCCACGCGGGAGGACACGAAGTGAAGCTTGCCGCGGCCCATGGCGTCGAACAGGCCCAGGGCGTGCTGGCCGGGGATCCCAAAGACGGTCTTCGCACCGAGCGCCTCGAGGGTCTCGACGACGAGGTCCCCGCCGTTGCGGACAGGCCTGCCAGGGGCCTCCGGCCGCGAGGGGCCCCCGGCCGAGCTTGCGAGGGTGGGGAGCGGCTGGGGATTCACTTGAGGGCCTCCGCAGCGTTGGCGACGAAACCGGCCGGGCGCCGGGATTCCTGGCCAAGCGCCTGGGCAGCGTAGCCATTAAGGGCGCCGTGGCGGCTGCCTTCGACGGCGTTGTCCGCCATGAGGGTGACGAGCTCGTAGGCAACGTGGCTGGCCGCGACGCCCGTGATCTCGGCGTGGTCGTAGGCCGGGGCGACCTCGACGATGTCCGCGCCCACGAGGTTCATGCCGCGGAAGCCACGGATGATTTCGAGGAGCTCGCGGCTGGTGATGCCGCCGGCTTCAGGCGTGCCGGTACCCGGAGCGTGGGCCGGATCGAGGACGTCGATGTCGACCGAAATGTACAGCGGACGGTTGCCGATGCGGTCCCGGATCTTGGCCACGGTTTCGAGGACGCCCTGGTAGTAGACGTCCGCCGAGGTGACGATGCCGAAGCCGAAGCGGTGGTCGTCGTCGAGGTCCTTCTTGCCGTAGAGCGGGCCGCGGGTGCCGACGTGGCTGATGGCCTCGGTGTCCAGGATGCCTTCTTCGACGGCGCGGCGGAACGGGGTGCCGTGGGTGTACTCGGCGCCGAAGTAGGTGTCCCAGGTGTCCAGGTGGGCGTCGAAGTGAAGCATGGCAACGGGCTCGCCGGCGCGTTCGGCGGCGGCGCGGAGCAGCGGCAGGGCGATGGTGTGGTCGCCACCGAGCGTCACGAGCTTGCTTCCGTTGGCGGTCAGGTCCAGCGCGTTCTGCTGGATGGTCTCGATAGCCTCGTTGATGTTGAACGGGTTCACGGCCATGTCGCCGGCGTCGGCAACCTGGATGTTCTCAAAGGGGCTGACGTCCCAGGCCGGGTTGTACGGGCGCAGCAAACGGCTGGCTTCACGCACGTGGTTGGCGCCGAAGCGGGCGCCGGGGCGGTAGGAAACACCGGAGTCGAAGGGGACGCCGACCACCGTGACATCGGCCTTGGCAACCTGGTCCAGTCGCGGCAAGCGGGCATAGGTGGCAGCACCGGCATAGCGCGGGATTCGGGCCGAATCAATGGGACCGAGGTTGCCGTTGGCCTCAATACGAAGCTCTTCCAAAATGCGCCACTCCTTTGTGAATAGGTGGATCGGACAGTGACTGTGACACCAATCATACACTCAAAGTTGCCTTATATGCATCACTTGTTTACATCAGCAAATACCGCCATAGTCCCCTCACCAAGACCGGGGCGGGGGCCCCCGCGCCGGGCCCAGCTTGTCATCTCATGCCTCCTCCCGGGCTACTTGTTCCCGAAGGGCGTCACTTGGAAGTCTCCGAACGACACTTGATGGCCGTCCGTATCCAACACGACGAGGCTGTCCATTCCGTTTTTCACATCGTCGGGCAGCACGAAGGTCAGGGTGTTTTGCTGCGTCGGGAAGAACCAGCCCAAACGGTAGCTGCGCTTGTTCAGGTAGACGTAGTACCACTGGCCGTACTCCACGTTGTGGACCGTCACGGTCTGCCCGCTGCGGTACTTATCCGTTCCGAGCCCCAAGTCCAGCGGCGGATTCGCGCCGATCAATTCCTGGGAAGCCACGGCTGGCTCCGAACCGGGCTTCGCAGGCTTGACCTTCAGCTCGACCGCTGGCCTGGCCAACTGAAGGGACGCAAGCTTGGCACCGTTGTTTGCGCTGACCGGGATGCTGATTGCCGGGATCTGCTTGGCCGCGATGTCGGCGTCGGCCAGCGTGTAGGTGGAGGTGAGGTTGACCGACTCGCCCACGGCCAGGGTTGGCTTGGACAAACCAATGGCCGCAGCCGAAAGGTCCGTCAACGCCACATTGCCGCTGTTGCTCACCGTGTAGGCGAAGGTGACGGTATCGCCCGGACCGGCAAATCCATCCCCGTCAACATCATTGAAGGTGGGAACCACCGATCCGTTCACTTGGGGATGACGGACCATCAGATCCACCTCGTCACCCGTGACCGTGTAGTTCTGGGTGGCAGCCCCACTACCGGTCACCTGCCAGCCGGTGCTGGGGACGAAGAATCCCTGGGCCGCTTCGTCTGCCGTCACGGTGTGCTGCGGGGTGCCGCAGAGGTAATTGCCCCACACGCTAAGGGCGCTGAACCGGCAGTTGCCCGAGCCTGGCGGCAGGAACGGTTGGAAGTTGCCGGACTGCGGGACAACGGATTCCGTGACGTTGCCCGTGCTGTACACCCGGAACTTGTAAGGCACCGTACTACCTACGGCGTACGGGTGGCTTGCCAGGTCCCGTCCGGCGTCATTGCGGGCGCCGAAAATGTAGGCGCCCACCACGTTGCTGGCGGAACCACCCGAAACCGTCACGGACACGGGTGCGGTAATCGACGACCCGCCCACGTTCAACCTGGCGGTCAGGGGAACCGCACCTGCCTTGGCGTACGACGGCGCCGCGACAGTCAGCTGTACAGTCGCCGAGGCGCCCGGATCGAGGGAGGCGAGCTGCGCCGTCGTCGACGTCCAATCCTGCAAGGCATCAAGGCTGACGGTCGAAGCGGGAAGCGGTGAACTGTCGTTGTTGGTGACGGTCACGCTGAGCTGGGCGCTGCCACCGTTCGTGACGGTGACGGCACCGGGGACGACGACGGCGGCAACCGGGCTCAGCCAGGCCGTGTCGAATTTCCCGAAGGTGATGGTGTTGCTGTCACCTTCGTACAGGACGCCGAAAGTCCCGTCCGAAAGGGGACTCAGGGTGGAGTAGGACATGCTTCCGGGCTTGAAGACGCGCGAGGAGCCCCACGTTTTGCCGTCGTCGGCAGAGTAGCGCACAGTGCCGTCCACCCGCGCGCCGCCGGCGGTTGGAGTGGGCGAATTGGAGAAGAGCAGCTTCTTGGCATCCGCCGATCCTGCAGCCGCGTCCGGATACATCCTGGTGATCGAGCCGTTGTTCCGCGGATCCGGGAGTTGCGTCTCGGCAACAGGCGTGCTGTACGTGACACCGCCGTCGGAGGAATACGCCACCTTCCGGAAATGCGGATTGGCGCCGGTGCTGTCCCGCGAGTTCAACATGACGCGGCCGTCGGAGAGTTCCACCGCCTTGTTCTCGTCCATGCCCGTTCCGGTGGGCTTACCCATGTTCCACGTCTTGCCGTGGTCATCGGAGTAGACGCTGTACGCCTGGATCTGGCGGCTCCCGTCGGGCTGGACAATGGTTCCGGCAAACTGCTGGATGAGCCTTCCGGCGTGCGCTCCGTACTTGAGCTGGATGCCCTCGCCGGACGAAGCGAACATGCTGACCACGCCGCCAACGTTGGGGACGCCGTTGACAGTGCTGCCGTTTGGCTTGACGGTACTGGTGACCAGCGGACCTGCAAACCCGGCGTAGGCGGAACCCGCCGCGTAGCTGGAGGGCACAGGCAGGGTGGGCTGATTGACCGGATCCGTGGACCACGTGAGTCCGCGGTCGGTGGAGACGGACACTTGCGAGCTGATCACGTTGGGGTCGGAGTCGTCGTTGCCGAGCACGCTGCCCGCAAATCCCTGGTTCTTCGAGTAGACGTGGAAGTTGAACACCGTCCCGGTGACTTTGTCCACGACGTAGCTGGGGTCGCTGAAACCGTATTTCTGTACGCCCGCTGAGCCCATCTGTCCCCGAGCGATGAAGGTGGGACTGCCCCACGTCTTTCCGCTGTCGGTGCTGCGCCGCTGGACGATCGAGTTGGCCGAGGGTGAATCGCCCCCATCGGGACGGCCATCGTAGGAAGCCAGGAGGACTCCGTCGCCCAAGTCCGCGAGCGCGACGATCCGGTAGTACTTGCCGAGCACGGGGTCGATGGCGTTGTCACCGTTGGAAGCCAGGACCTGCTCGGCGTAGCTTCCCGGAGGGTTGGAGGGAACGTTGGGACTCGGGAATGGATCCAACGCGGCGTAGGCGGGCACAACGGTTGACGTCACGAGAACTGCGGCGGCTGCCAAGGAGACGGCTAGTCTGCCCCGACTCCATCCCGGCCGCCTCCTGACCCTGTCACTGAGTAGCGGGTTATTCATGCGTAGCCCTTTCGTTTTTGGTCACATCCAACATAGGACGTTCTATATGCTACGTGATGCCGCTCACATGCCAAATGCTTGAATGCGTCTTTCCTGGAAGTGACCCGCCTCACAAGCGGCGTAAAGATTCCATAAAGACGGGCATCCACTCCCCGGTACACCCGTACGCTCCATCTGGAGCAGCTTCCAGGCTGCGCGAAAGGACCATGTGACAACGCTGACCAGGCCGCCGGCCGAACCCTCTGACCGGCACAAGCCCGCGGGCGACATCAAACAGGGGCAATTCAAGCGATGGCTGCTCGACGGAATGCCTGAGACCTCGGGAAAACGCCAGGGTCCACACGGCAAGCCGGACGAGGGCCACACTCCCCAGTCCTGGTGGAAGGTCATGTGCCTCACCGGCGTCGACTACTTCTCCACCCTCGGCTACCAGCCCGCCATTGCGGCGCTCGCCGCGGGTATCGTTTCGCCGCTCGCCACGATTGTCCTGGTGGCCGTCACCCTGCTCGGCGCCCTGCCGGTCTACCGCCGGGTGGCTTCCGAAAGCGCCCGCGGCGAAGGCTCCATCGCGATGCTTGAGCGGCTCCTCCCCCGGTGGGGCGGCAAACTCTTCGTCCTCGCCTTGCTGGGATTCGCCGCCACGGACTTCATGATCACCATGACGCTCTCCGCCGCGGATGCGAGCGCCCACGCCATCGAAAACCCTTTTGCACCGGAATGGCTCCATGGGCAGGAAATCACCATCACCCTGGCGCTCATCGCCGGGCTTGGCGTGGTGTTCCTCAGGGGATTCAAGGAGGCCATCAACGTCGCCGTCGTGTTGGTGGGCGTCTATCTGGTGCTGAACGCCGTCGTCGTCGCGGTCGGCTTGGCGCACGTGGTGACCGAGGCGCATGTGGCGACCGATTGGTGGGCTGCATTGAACCAGCAGCACGGCAACCCGTTGATCATGGTGGGCATCGCGCTCCTGGTCTTCCCGAAACTTGCCCTGGGGCTCTCAGGGTTCGAGACCGGCGTCGCGGTCATGCCCCAGATCAAGGGCAGCCCGAGCGACACGGAGGAAAATCCCGCGGGCCGCATCCGCGGCACCCACAAACTGCTCACGACGGCGGCACTCATCATGAGTGCCTTCCTGGTGGCCTCGAGCTTCATCACCACGTTCCTGATTCCGGCCGCTGAATTCCAGCCGGGAGGGAAAGCCGACGGTCGAGCCCTCGCATTCCTTGCGCACCAGTTCCTGGGCGACGGCTTCGGCACGGTGTATGACATCAGCACTATCGCCATCTTGTGGTTTGCCGGGGCCTCCGCCATGGCCGGCTTGTTGAACCTCGTGCCGCGCTATTTGCCGCGTTTCGGCATGGCCCCGGCGTGGACCAAAGCCGTCCGCCCGCTGGTCCTCGTCTTCACGGCGGTTGGATTCATCATCACGTTGGTCTTCGAGGCAAACGTGGAGGCCCAAGGCGGTGCCTACGCCACCGGCGTCCTGGTCCTCATGACCTCGGCCTCGATCGCAGTCACCCTGTCCGCGCGCCGGAAGAAGCAACGGGGCAAGACCCTCGCTTTCGGTGCTGTGGCGGTGGTCTTCGCCTACACCACGGTGGCCAATGTGGTGGAACGCCCGGACGGTATCAGGATCGCTGCCCTGTTCATCCTCGGCATTGTCCTGGTGAGCTTCGCGTCGCGGGTACGCCGGTCCTTCGAACTGCGGGCTACCCACATCAAGATGGACCAGATGGCCCTCGAGTTCACGGCATCGAACGAGGAAGGCCCCATCCGGATCATCGCCCACGAGCCCAAGCGGCTGAGCGCCGACCGGTACGAGTTGAAGCTGCAGCATGCCCAGCAAGCCAACCACTTGCCGGTGGACAGCCACGCGATCTTCATCGAGATCATTGTGGATGACAGCTCAGATTTCGAGCAGGAACTCCTCGTGGAAGGCAAGGTCCGGCACGGCTTCAAGATCCTGGAGATCCACAGCAACAACGTGCCCAACACGCTGGCCGCGGTACTCCTCCACATCCGCGACGTCACGGGACTCATGCCGCACATCTATTTCCGCTGGACCGAAGGCAATCCGATCGCCAATCTGAGCAAGTTCCTCTTCTTCGGCGAGGGCGAGATTGCACCGGTGACCCGCGAAGTGCTGCGCGAAGCCGAACCGGACATCACGCGCAGGCCATGGGTGCACGTGGGATGAACATGGCAGTGTTGGTGCCGCTCGCCGCAGAGCGGCACCAACAGAGCGGCACCAACACAGTCTTCTAGCTGATCGCGGAGGCGCCACGCTCCCCGGTCCGGACCCGGACGGCTTGCGAAACGTCGACCGTCCAGATCTTCCCGTCTCCGAACTGGCCCGTACTTGCACCGGAGATGATGGCGTCCACTATTCCGTCCACGAGATCGTCCGTGGCCAGGACCTCCACCCGGATTTTGGGAAGGAGATCGGAATTGTATTCCGCGCCCCGGTACACCTCCACGAAGCCCCGTTGCTGGCCGTAACCGTTGGCTTGGCTCACGGTCATCCCGTTGACTCCAAAGTGTTCCAAAGCTTCCCGGACCTCGTCGATCCGCTCCGGCCTCACGATGGCCGTGACCAGTTTCACGTCGACGCCTTGCTGCGCATCCGATCTGTTTTCCCGTTGGAGCTGGCTTCTGGGTCACCGCTGGAACTCGACGGAGTTTTGCCGTTCTGCGGTTCTCCGGGATTGAAGGACCCGCCAATCATGGCCAGCTCGTAGGCTGTTTCCGCGTGCTCCGTGATGTCGATGCCGGCCAGCTCTTCGTGCTCCTTGACGCGCATGCCCACTGTCTTGTGGATGGCGAGCCCGATGAGCGTCGTCATGATCGCCGTCCAGGCGGTGACCACCAAGGCCGTCAATATTTGGGGCCAGAATTGGCTCAGGCCGCCGCCGTAGAAAAGGCCGCCTTCAGTCTTTGCCGAGGGTACCGCGAAGAATCCGAGGGACAGGGTCCCCCACAGGCCGCCGACAAAGTGGACGGCAACAACATCCAAGGAGTCGTCAAGGCCGATCTTGAACTTCAGTCCGATGGCCAGTGCACAGACGGCACCCGCGATGACGCCGATGACGATGGCGCCAATGGGGTCCACGAATCCACAAGCCGGGGTGACCGCCACCAAGCCGGCGACCGCGCCGGATGCGGCACCAAGGGACGTCGCGTGGCCGTCGCGCAGCCTTTCGACAAGCAGCCAACCGAGGAGCGCCGCGCTTGTGGCCAAGAGGGTATTCGTCCAGGCGAGCGCGGCGATTCCATCAGCGGCCAGTTCCGAACCGGCGTTGAATCCGAACCACCCGAACCACAACAGGCCTGCCCCGAGCATCACGAAGGGGAGGTTGTGCGGCCGGATGTTGGGGTCTTTCATGAATCCGAGCCGCTTGCCGAGCACTACCGCAAGCATCAGCCCTGCCATGCCGGCGTTCATGTGGACGACGGTGCCACCGGCAAAGTCGAGGGCCGAGATCTTGCTGCCGATGATCCCTGTGGATCCGAAGAGGCCGCCGCCCCAGACCCAGTGGGCAATAGGAGCGTAGACAATGGTGACCCAGAGGCCGGCAAACAGCAGCCAGGGGCCAAACCTGACCCGTTCGGCCACCGCGCCACTGATCAGTGCCACCGTGATGATGGCGAAGGTGGCTTGGAACCCTATGAAGACCATGTCCGGCAACCCCGGGGCTTTCCCGCCGATGACGCTGGCCAGTCCGCTGAGTCCGAAGTTCGCGAAGGGATCTCCGATGAAGCCGCCAAGGGTATCCGGGCCGAACGCGAGTCCGTAGCCCCACAGGGCCCAGACCACCGCGACGACGCCAATGGCGCCAAAGCTCATCATCATGATGTTGAGGACGGACTTCATCCTGACCAGGCCGCCGTAGAAGAACGCCAAACCTGGCGTCATGAGAAGGACGAGGGCGGAAGCTGCAAGCATCCAGGCTGTTGCGCCTGGATCGAGGGTCTGGGGGTTCACATCCAGCCCTACGCTGAAGAATACTGGGTTCATTTCGGGAGCCTTCCTGCATATACGGCGCTCCATGGCGCCCGCACGGCGAGACCATTTTTAAAACGAACAGGTCCTGGTACCCCACGGGATACCGACCTTGACGAGTTGCCTTGACTCGAAGGTACAGTCGCCCTGTTTCAGCAGTCGGCACGGATCATTTCAGGCACGTAACACCGAAGGTCCCAGGGTTAAATCCCGGAGTCAGTCATGTTTCAGGCGTGTTACGCCGCGTGTCGGCCACATGCGGTCCCGTATCGCAAAGTGCCGGCGTCAGCGGCTGGCTGCCGGCACCAGGATCCAGAGCACCTCAACGGGCTCGTCGGTTGGATTGACCCAGGTGTGCGGCTCGCGGCCCGGGAAGGACAGCGTGTCCCCCTCTTCGAGTTCGTACTCCTCGTTGGTGAGGATCAATTTGATGCGGCCCTTGACCACGTGCAGGACGTCGACGTCGCAATCGACGGCGTAAAGCTCGGCTTCTCCCCGGCCGCGGGGCTCGATGGAAGCCTGTAGGATCTGCAGCCGTCGTTCCGACCGGGCGGTCAGGAGCCGCTCCACGATTCCCTGGCCGCCAAGCGAAATCCGCGGCCCATCGTCGCGCCGCGTCAGGTGCGTCTCAGGTGCGGCGAAAAGATCGCCGATGGAGACTGAAAGAACTTGGCAAAGCGTCACAAGGGAAGCGACCGACGGCGATGTCAGGTCACGTTCCACCCGGCTCAGGAACCCTTTGGTCAGGCCGGTGGCGTCGGCAACCTGCTCGATGGTGAGCCGCTGCGATTGGCGGGCGGCACGGATTCTGGAACCGATGGCAACGGGGACATTGCTCGGTTCAACGGGGAGAGCCTTCATTCACGAACCTTTCAGGCCGTTTCTGCGGCCCTGTCATTGCAGCAATAGTAGCCGGATCGCCCGCGCGGCAGGGCCTTTGGCAAGCTGGAGGAGCGCCGATGAGTCTGCTGGGCGAGACAGCACCTTGACTGTTACTCGCATCACTACGTATCCTCATAGGCAACAAGTGTTGTTTGTGAGGCATACATCACAGACTACTCTCCCCAATCACCAGCGCAGAGACCTTCCGCAACCCGCAACGAAACCCAGCGGACCGGCGTCGGAATCCCCAAGGGCTCTGCGCATCACTTTCAGGAGCCAACCGTGGACTCTTCGTTCATCAATATTGCGATCGTGGTGGTGTATTTGCTCGCCATGCTGGCCTTCGGCTGGTGGGGCAAGTCGCGCACCAAGAACAACAGCGATTTCCTCGTGGCAGGACGCCGCCTCGGTCCGATGCTCTACACCGGCACCATGGCCGCAGTCGTCCTCGGCGGCGCATCGACGGTTGGCGGCGTCGGCCTCGGCTACAAGTTCGGCGTCTCCGGCATGTGGCTGGTTGTCGCGATCGGTTCGGGCGTGCTCCTCCTGAGCCTGCTTTTCGCCGGCACCATCCAGCGGCTGAAGATCTACACGGTCTCCCAGATGCTGAGCCTGCGTTACGGACAGCGCGCCACACAGACTTCCGGCATCGTCATGCTCGCCTACACCCTGATGCTGTGCGCCACGTCCACGGGCGCCTACGCCACCATCTTCGTTGTCCTCTTCGGCTGGGAGCGCTGGCTCGCCATCGCCGTCGGCGGCGCAATCGTCCTGGTCTACTCAACGATCGGCGGCATGTGGTCCATCACCCTCGCCGACCAGGTGCAGTTCATCATCAAGACCGTGGGCATCTTCTTCCTCATGCTCCCGTTCGTCCTGAACGCCGCAGGCGGCTTCGATGGCATCCGTGCCCGCGTTGACGCCAGCTTCTTCCAGTTGGACGGCATCGGAGCACAAACCATCATCACGTACTTCGTGGTCTACACCCTGGGCCTGCTGATCGGCCAGGACATCTGGCAGCGCGTCTTCACCGCCAAGACTCCCAAGGTGGCCCGTTGGGGCGGTGCCACCGCGGGTATCTACTGCGTCCTGTACGGCGTCGCCGGCGCATTGATCGGCCTTGCCGCCCGCGTGGCACTGCCCAACATCGACGTGAAGGCCCTCGGCAAGGACGTCGTCTACGCCGAGGTTGCCACGCACATCCTGCCGATCGGCATCGGCGGCCTCGTGATGGCCGCAGCAGTCGCGGCCATGATGTCCACGGCTTCCGGAGCCCTCATCGCCGCGGCCACCGTTGCCCGCGCCGACGTGGTCCCGTTCGTGGCCAGCTGGTTCGGCAAGACCGTCAACACCGACGACACCGAGAACCCCGAGCACGACGTCAAGGCCAACCGCTACTGGGTCCTCGGACTGGGCATCGTGGCCGTGTTGATATCCATGGCGGCGCAAGACGTCGTGGTCGCCCTGACCATCGCCTACGACATCCTGGTGGGCGGCCTGCTGGTTGCCATCCTGGGCGGCCTGGTCTGGAAGCGGGGCACCGGTATTGCCGCGGCCTGGTCCATGGCCGTGGGGTCCGTACTGACCCTGGCCCTGCTGATCGCCTATGCCACGGGAATCATCCCCAGCGAAGACGGCGTCTACGCCAACGATCCCATCTATTGGGGCCTCGGAGCCTCGTTGCTGGTGTACGTCGTGGTCTCGCTGCTGACGCCTCCCACGGAGCCCCAGGTCCGCGAAGCATGGGACCGTCGCGTCGCCGGAGGAGTCACCGAGGAACTCCCGCTGGAGGCCCACCCGGTGGCCAGCCACTAAGTTTCACAGAGTCAAGTACGACGGCGGCGCCTCACCTTTTTCCGGGGTGCGGCGCCGCCGTCGCATGTACAGTAGGAAGAGCTTCAAGAGATGTGGCGCCAAGCTCCGACTTGCCACACGCCAACCCCATGTTCACGGGTGGTTCGGATGAAGAAGCGGCCCGGCTCGGACCAGAGACAACCGAACGGGCAAGAGCAACTCCACAGGAGAAGGCCATGCCTTTCGAAAACGGCGCCACCGCCATAGCCGACCGCACCACCCAGCCCAGCACCCTCTTGTCGCCCCGCCCCCGCCGGGTGGACGAATTCGTCCGGGTGATTCCCGGCGTCGACCTCTCCCAAGGCTCCGTCACGTTCGTCGTGGACGGAAACCTGGAACGCTATTGGCACCATGAGCCGCGGCTCATCACCCAAGCCCTTTCAAAAGCGGTCCAGCCCGCCCGCTGGTTCCCCGCCACACGGAAACTCACCCTGACGGTGGCGGCAACCGGGCACCGGGCAGGCGTGCAGAGGCACTTCATCCTGAGCGCGTTTTAGCTCCGGGGTTTAGCGAGCCCGGGGCTATTCGAACTCTTCGTCCTCGCGGTGTTCCTCTGCGTCGAGCGGAACCACCCGTTCGTCGTCGTCGAGGACCTCGGATTGTTCCTCCCAGTCCTCGTCCACCTCAAGGTCTTCGCTGTAGTCGTAGGCGGGATCGGCCTCGACCGTGGGACGGTCGGGGTGGCGGGCGTGGGTTTCGGTGCTGTCCATGGTGCAACCTCCGTTCGACGTGCCGCTGAGCCCATCGCACAGGCACATGAGGCAGCCGGTCACCACGCTACCCCGCCAATTCGTGGACCCTGTCCATCCATCCCAGCACTGCCCCCAGCCGCGGTCAAGGCCTCCCGGGAGCCTCCCGTTTTTGAGGCGCGCCTAAAACGTCCAGTGAGGATTGCCAGCCGAAAAACCGCGGAAATTGGCGATAGAGTGGAGCCGCAATGAGGCGATGAAGCCCGCCCCAGCAACCCAGGAGTCCCGGTGCACCCGCACGCAGATCCACAGAACCCGACAGATCCAGACAACGCGCATCCCGACAATCCCTCGGACCAAAGCAGTCCATTGCAAGATGAAGCGGCCCCCAAGACTCCCCCGTCGTCGTCGGACATCAAGCGCTGGCGTCAGTACTTGGCGGACGAGCGGGCCGAGGCCGCCGTGTACCGCCAACTGGCGCAGCGCCGCGACGGCGAGGAACGCGAAATCCTGTTGGCACTCGCAGAGGCCGAGGGCCGCCACGAGGCACACTGGCTCAAGCTCCTCGGGGAACATGCCGGCATGCCGAAGGCGGCCTCGATCCGAAGCCAAATGCTCGGCTTCCTCGCCCGGAACTTTGGATCAGTGTTCGTGCTGGCCCTCGCCCAAAGGGCTGAAGGCCGCTCGCCTTACGCCAAGGATCCAGCAGCGACCCGCGCCATGGCGGCTGACGAACAGATCCACGAGGAAGTAGTCCGCGGCCTGGCGACGCGCGGCCGCAACAGGTTGTCCGGCACTTTCCGCGCGGCCGTATTCGGCGCCAACGACGGCCTTGTCAGCAACCTCTCACTCGTAATGGGCATGGCGGCCACCGGCGTCCCCGCCACTGTGGTCCTGTTCAGCGGCATCGCAGGCCTGCTGGCAGGCGCGCTGTCCATGGGTGCCGGCGAATATGTCTCTGTCCGCTCGCAGCTCGAGCTCCTCAAGGCCACCCGCCCCACCCAGGCCACGCTGACCGCAGCCCCGGCCCTGGACATCGAGCACAACGAGCTGGTCCTCGTGTATCTGGCCCGGGGCATGTCCCGCGAAGCCGCCGAACACCGGGCCGCTGAACGCATGGGCGTCTACAGCTGCGATTGCGATCCCAGCCTCTCCCTGCACCCCGAAGTGGAAGAAACCGTCAATGAGCACGAGGCCGTGGGCTCCGCCTGGGGCGCCGCGATCTCGAGCTTCTGCTTCTTCGCTTCGGGCGCCATTGTGCCCATCCTGCCGTTCATCTTCGGCATGACCGGCTTCGCGGCGCTTGCTGTGGCCGGCACGCTGGTGGGCATCGCGCTTCTGTCGACCGGCGCCGTCGTCGGCTTGTTGTCCGGAACCTCGCCGCTGACCCGCGGCCTCCGGCAGCTCGCCATCGGTCTCGGCGCGGCCGCGGCCACGTATGGGCTGGGCTTCGTCTTCGGCGCTGTCATCGGTTAGTACCGCCGGCCCGCTGGGGTGCCGGGTACGGGGATTTGGGGGAAGACTTGCATTCAAACTACGGGTACGACGGCGGCCCGCCGCCCAAGCGCCCCAGCACCGCGCTCGCGCTGTTCCGAAATTTGATGCTGGTGGCGGTGGTCGCTGCCGTAGCCGTGTTGGTCAGTGGATTCCTCCGGGGCGACCCTGGAATCACCGGCTTGCTTCCGAACCTGGCCCCGTCCGCCCACGCCACGGCAAGCAGCTCCGGGCCGGGCGGGGCTCCCGGACAGGGTCAGCCAAAGGCGGCCCGCGCGCCGGATACACCGCCGCCTGGCCTGGAAGAAGCCGGCCACCCGCTTGGCTCCCCCGCCAAGCCTGCGGTGGCCAGCAACTCCTTCAAGTTCCTGGCCACCAATGCCGACGGCACCCCCGTGGGCTACTCTCCGTGCCGGCCACTGCACTACGTGGTCAACGCGGCTCTCGCCCCGGCCGGATCCGAGGGGCTCATCGCCGACGCCATTGCAAAGATTGCCGCTGCTACGGGCCTCACATTCGTTGACGACGGCACCAGCAAGGAAACCCCCTCCGAGAAGCGCAAGCCGTACCAGCCCGCGCTCTACGGAGACCGTTGGGCCCCGCTGCTGATTTCCTGGACCACTCCCGAGGCGGCTCCCGCATTGACAGGATCCGTCATCGGAACCGGCGGCAGCACCATGTACAGCTTCGGCACCGGACCCAAGAGCTACGTCTCGGGAAGCCTGGACTTGGACGCCCCGCAAATCACGGAACTGCTGGGCGTCTCCGGCGGCGCCCATTACGTCTCCGCGGTGATCCAACACGAACTTGGCCACGTGGTTGGCCTTGACCACGTAGACGATCCGATCCAGCTCATGTACCCGGAGATCGGCGCCCCTGATGGTTTGGCGGCCGGAGACCTGAATGGACTCTACAAACTCCACACCGCTCTGTGCCGCACCGACCTGTAGCCCGGCCCACCCTTAGCCCGGCCCACCCAACTAGCTCGCATTAGGTGTCGTTTTGGGCCCTGATAACGACAACAACTGCGAGTCAGTTGGGTGGGGACGGGCTTAGTTGGGGGCGGTTTCCAGCACGCGGGCGGACGTGAAGCTGGCTCCTGCGCCCGGGTAGGACGGGACCTCGATCCGGGCGTGGCTGTGGATCTCGTTCACCGTGGCCTTGGTGTGCTCGGCGATCCGTTCCAAGGTGGTCACCCACATCCCGTCCATGGCCTTGACTCGTCCGATCAGCTGCTCCAAGGCAACCGCCTTGGACGGACGGCCGGAGATGAAGGGGTGGTTGGTCAAGACGAAACAGCTGCCTTGGGTGTGGTGGGCTTCGGCTTCGAGGGTCCACATCTCCAACACCTTGGCCGGACTCTCGATGACCCCGCTGCCTGTCACTCCCGGATAGAACGCGTATTGTTCCCAATCGTCCAAGGCCCAATCCACCGGGATCTCCACGATGTCCCGCGAATCACCCGAATCCGAGGCAACCGCCATGCGGTAGGGGGCATCGCCGTCGAGCAGGCTTGAATCGTAGAGGAAGCCACGGTCCGCGAGCAGCGCCGGCGAATGCCAGTTGAGCTCCCACCACGGTGCCCTGTAGCCGACCGGCCTGACCCCGGCTACCTTCGCGAGCGCGTCGAGCCCGCGGTCCAGGTAGTTGGCCTCGGTGGCGGCGTCGATTCCCTGCATTGGCTCGTGCAGGTAGCCGTGGTGGGCGACTTCATGGCCGCCGTCGACGATCCGCCGCACCACGTCCGGATAGCTCTCCGCCGTGAACCCCGGGATGAAGAAGGTTCCCTGGATCTCTTGGCGCTCGAGGATCTTCAAGAGTCGCGGAACAGCAACCCTCGGGCCATACGACTGGTGGCTCATGAGGGACATGCGCCTGGTGCTCGTGGGATCGTGCGCGATGGTGCAGGATTCGGCGTCGACGTCGAACGTGAAGGACGCCGCTGCCCTGAAGCCTTCAGGCCAAGTGATCGAGTGTGCCTCGTCGGGGAAAGCGTTGGTGGTCATCGGGTGTCCTTTCAGTCGTTGACCAGATTGGCGACGGCGTCTTCCGCAACGGGCTGCGGCGCCGCGGTCTCGGAAGACAGCGGAAGGTACCGGGCATGGACCCGTGGGCCCAGCGCGCCATAGACTGCCGCGGCAACAAGTCCGCCGGCCAGCCAGGACAAGTCGATCCCGCCCATGGCCGTGGCGATGGGGCCTTGCATGATCGGCAGGACGCCGTACATGAACAGCCACGTGGCAAAGATGCCTACCAGGAGCGCGGTGATCCCGGCCCAGTTGAACGCCGGGAGCCGGCGGGTACCCACAGGGTCGAAGAGCCGGTCGACTGCTACGGGGCTGCGCTTGTCCACCCAGAAGTAGTGCACCAACATGATGCCTCCCCACGCGGCTACCCACGCCACGAGCCCGCCGAGCCACGTGCTCAGCGTTGACGCGAAATCCTCCTGCAGGATGAAGAACACGACGCCGACCAGGGCCAGGAGTCCGACGAAGAGGTTCAAGGAGCGACGCTTGGCCTTGATGTCCAGGGCCTGGGCAGCTACCGAAAAGGTGTAGATGTTCAGGATGTTCGTCGCGATGGGACCGTGCAGCACCAGGAAGAGCACCGGGATGGCCAGCACGCCGAAGTTGTCCACGATGAGGTGGCCGGGATCGGCCGTGCCGCTTTTCGTTGCCAAGCTGGCGCCAAGGATGCCGAGCCACACCACCGGGAGAAACTGGCCGAATACGGAGGCCAGGTAGACCTTGTGCTTGGGGACGGACTTGCTGACGAAGCGTGAATAGTCCGCCGCGTAGGTGAACCAGGTGATCCCCCAGCCGATGCCGATAACCGTCATCACGGTGGTCATGGCCGCGATCCGCGCGCCGCCCTCAAGGACAGCACCGGGAGGGCCTGCGTAACCCCAATCGATGTTCATGCCGAACCAGGCCACGGCGGACATCGCGATCAGCACCACGATGGTGGGCGGGACGGTCCACTTCTCGAAGGCCGCGATGGCCTTGTAGCCGAACCAGGCGATGGTGACCTGGGCGGACATGATCAGGAAGGCCACCAGGATCTTGGGGCCTACGTTGGGCTGCTCGGGATCGACCATGCCGAGCTTGCCGAGGAGTGCCATCACGAGGTCCAGGATGATCCAGGTGTTGACGGCGCACCAACCGATTCCGAGGAGCGCCTGGATGGCGCTCGGGAGGTAGTTGCCGCGGCGGCCGAAGACCGCCCGGGCCAGGACCATGCCGGTGGCACCGGTCCGCTGGCCCAGGAGGACAAACAAGCCAAAGAGCGCCATGCCGATCAGGTTTCCCACCACCAGGACCGTGACGGTATCGGCAAAGCCCAGTCCAAGCTGGACGCCGAGGGCCCCGAGGACCCAGTTGATGGGGGCAAGGTTTGCGCCTGCCCAGATCCAGAATTGGCCCGCTACGCTGCGGGTACGCGCTGATTCGGGAATGGACTGCAGGTTCTGTTCGACGTCGGTCTGCGCCGTTGCAGCCCCAGGCGTCGCAGTGGATAAGTTCTCGTGCATTGGGGGGATCCTCCGTGTAGGAAAGGGACTCCTTCAATGTATGTGCCCCACATCACAGCAACAAGATACGATGTGTACGATAGATTCCAATAATTAGTTACGGAGTGTCATGTCTCTGCTCCTTGCCGACGCCTTCGAACACGAAAGCCTGAAAGCCGCCGAACCACTTCTCCGGACGGATGTGCCCGAGGCACTGTCCCGGCAGCTCCGTTGGGTCCATTCAAGCGAAGTGCTGGACATCGCTCCGTTGCTGCGTGGCGGAGAGCTGCTCCTGAGCGGCGGGCAGGCCCTCGCCACCGCCTCGGACGAGCGGCGCGTGGACTACGTCCGCCAACTGGCGGCGCGCGGCATCACCGCTTTGGCGATCGAAACGGGTCCCGAGCTGCCCGCGATTCCGGAGTCCATGCTCGACGCCGGCCAGGACGCCGGGCTGCCCATCATCGAGTTATGCAAAGTGGCCCCTTTCGTCGGCATCATGCAAGCCATCAACTCGCTCCTTGTCAGTGAGTCGGTTGCGCAATTGCAGTTCGGCGACGAAACGAGCCACGCCATGGCGGCGGAGCTCGCGCACGGAGGCGGACTGGATCAACTCCTCGCGGTGCTGGCCGGCCGGACGGGTTCCAGCGCGAGGCTCGCCTCGCCGTCGGGCATCACTTTGGGAAGCGCGACGGCGGCCGCGCAGCCCGAGTCCGGGACCGTCACCACCGTCGATGTGCCCGTCCGCGGCGTCCTTGCGGCCCGGCTGGAGTTGGAAGTGCCCGACGACGGCGACGCCAACCTCGCGCAGGTGGCCGGCGAGCGGTGCGTCGATATCCTCGGCTTGGCCCTGCTGCAACGCATGCCGCCGGGACTCAAGGAACTTGCCGGCATCGAACTCATGCGGGCCGTCAGTTCGGGTACGCAGTCATGGCGACTGCAGCAATTGGGACCAGCGTCGGGGTTTCCCGCCAGCGGCCCGGTGGCCGCCGTCGTGGTGCGTTCCCCTGCGGCGGGGCAGCTCCGGACACGGCTCGACGGCATCCTGGACGGCACGGTTCCGCAAAGCGCGAGCTACGCGGACAACGCGGAATTGATTGCCTTGGCCGCGCTTCCCCGCACCAGGGCAGTGGCTTCGCGCATCGCGCTCATCCATGCGCTTGAGGGCCTGGAGGTCCCCGACGGCTCGGTCATCGCCGTGGGTCCGCTGGCGCAGGGAATCGGCGAGGCGCCGTGGTCGCTGGCAGAGGCGCGCCGGACGCTTGAGCTCATGCCGGGGTCCGGGCCGGGAGCCGCGAACGGCGTGGTCGATACCGAGGACTTCGCCGTCGAGCGACTGGCACAAGGAAGCCTCGACGCGGCAGTCCGTGAGGGATTCGTGCGGCGGCAGCTCGGCGCCGTCGTCGAGCATGACGAGCTGCGGCGCTCGGAGCTGATGCGGACGTTGGCCGTCTGGCTGGATACGGGGTGCAATACCGCTCACGCGGCACGGGAACTGCACTTGGAACGGCAGTCGATGCACCACAGGCTCCAGCGGATTTTCGAGTTGTGCGGCGGGGACCCCCGGGGAACGGGCAGGCTCGTCGCGCTTCACGTGGCAACACGCTTGGCGCGGCTTTAGGCAACGCCTGAACGGCCCACCGTTGGGTGGGCCGTTCAAACGCTACTTGAGCACTACGGTTCTGCTGCCTTGCAGGATCACGCGCCCTTCGCAGTGCCAGCGGACGGCGTTGCTGAGTGCTTTGCACTCGGTGTCGCGGCCGGCTGCCACGAGGTCGTCAGGACCGAAGGTGTGGTCAACTTCCACCACTTGCTGGGCGATGATCGGTCCCTCATCCAACTCACCGTTGACGTAGTGCGCGGTGGCACCCACGGTCTTGACGCCCCGGGCGTAAGCCTGGTGGTACGGCTTGGCACCTTTGAAGCTGGGCAGGAATGAATGGTGGATGTTGATGGCCCGGCCGTCGAGCTTGCGGGCAAGATCGTCGCTGAGGACCTGCATGTAGCGGGCCAGGACCACCAGTTCGACGTCCAGGCGATCGATCAGGTCAAGGAGTTGTCCTTCAGCCGCCGCCTTGGTGTCCGCGGTGACGGGCACGTGGAAGAACGGAATGCCGTGCCATTCGACCGTCCGCCTGTGGTCCGGATGGTTGGAGACCACCCCGACAATCTCGACCGGCAGTTCCCCGATACGTGCCCGGAACAGGAGATCGTTGAGGCAGTGCTCGAACTTCGAGACCATGATCAGGACGCGCCGCTTGGCGCCGTGGCGTTGCAACTGCCAGCGCATGCCGAACTTTTCGGCAACGGGCGCAAAGGCTTCCCGGAGCGAGTCGATCGTCGATTCGTCACCTTCCGATGCGAAGTGGATCCGCATGAAGAAATGGTGATCCAGTTGGGAGTCGAATTGCTTGTTGTCGATGATGTCGCAGCCGTGTTCCAGGAGGAAGCCAGAGACGGCGTGCACGATCCCCCGCGTTTCCGGGCAATCGAGCGTCAGGACATGCTCAACGGTGGTAGCCGGCAGGGCCGCTCCAGGCCGCGGGGCGGATTCATTCTGTGTGACAGTCATGGCTAGCACTCCACTACGTTGACGGCGAGGCCTCCGCGGGAGGTCTCCTTGTACTTGCTTTTCATGTCCGCTCCTGTCTCTCGCATGGTTTTGATGGCTTTATCAAGGGACACTTTGTGGCTGCCGTCGCCGTGCAGGGCAAGACGGGCGGCGTTGATGGCCTTCACGCTGGCGATGGCGTTGCGTTCGATGCATGGGATCTGCACCAGCCCGCCTACGGGATCGCACGTGAGGCCAAGGTTGTGTTCGATGCCCACTTCCGCGGCGTTCTCCACTTGTTTGGGAGTGCCTCCAAGGACCTCGCACAGACCAGCGGCAGCCATCGAACAGGCTGAGCCCACTTCACCCTGGCAGCCGACTTCGGCGCCGGAAATGGAGGCGTTGATCTTGAACAGGATCCCGACGGCGGCCGCCGCGAGCAGGAAGCGGACCACGCCGTCGTCGTCGGCGCCCTGCACGAATTTCGTGTAATAGTGCAGTACCGCCGGAACAATGCCCGCCGCGCCGTTGGTGGGTGCCGTGACAATGCGGCCACCCGCGGCGTTTTCCTCGTTCACGGCCAGCGCGAACAGGTTCACCCATTCCATGGCGAGCAGCGGGTCTGCCGAGCTTGAGCCTTGCAGACCGGCGTCGGTGGCCTTGAGCGACTTGAACAACGACGGCGCCCGTCGCCTGACGTTCAAGCCTCCCGGCAGGATTCCTTCCGCGGCGCAGCCATTGTCGACGCATTCGCGCATGACGGCCCAGATCTGCAGCAGCCGCTCGCGAAGTTCGGCCTCGCTGCGCCACACGAGTTCGTTGGCGAGCATGACATCGGAAATGGACATGCCCTCCCGTGCGCAGATCGCCAGGAGCTCGTCTGCAGTGCTGAACGGATAGGGCAGCACGGTGCTGTCAGCGACCACTTTGTCGTTTCCGGACGCGTCACCGTCCACCACGAAGCCGCCGCCGATCGAATAATAGCTCCGTTCGCGGAGCACTTCCCCGGTGTGGTCGAGGGCCCGGAAGGTCATGCCGTTGGGGTGGGCAGGCAGGGATTTGCGTCGGTGCAGGACCACGTCTTCATCCCAGTTGAAGTCCACGCGGTGATGTCCGGCTATCCGCAATTCGGCGTCGAGGGCGGCCGCGGCAACCTGGTCATCGGCGGTGGACGTGTCCACCGTTTCCGGTGATTGGCCCTGTAGTCCCAGCACCACGGCTTTGTCCGAACCGTGGCCGCGGCCGGTGGCGCCCAGCGAGCCGAAAAGCTCTGCCTGGACGCGCACCGTTGCCGCGAGTTGCCCGGAGGATTCCAGGCCGTCGGTGAACTGCTTCGCCGCCCGCATCGGGCCGACCGTGTGCGAAGACGACGGCCCGATGCCAATGGAAAACAGGTCAAGCACGCTCAATGCCATCAGGGGACCTCAGGAGAGGCGTATTCCCTCATGCCGTCAAGCAGCCAGCGGCCCAGGAAGTCGGCGAACGACGCCCTCGGGAAGATCCGGAAGCTGTCCTCGCCGGTCTTGAACAGCATGGCGGGGATGTTGCCGATTTCCGTGGCCAGGGCCGTTCCGGTGCGGAAGGCGCGGGGGTGCAGGTCCAGCGAACAACCCTTCTCCAGGACGTCTCGCGCCCGGATCCCGGACAGTTCGAAGGTGGTGCGGTTGGCGGACAAGTCCACCACCTGTCCAGGGTCGTCGCCCAAGGCCTCCACCAGGGCGCGGACAAGGTCTCCGCCCAGTGAATCGTGGGCCGATTCCGGTGCGACCACCAGGAATTCTTCCGGCCCAAGCCACAGGGTGGTGGCCCTCTCACCCCCGCTGATGTCACCGCAGGCAGCCGGCAGGCCGCCTGTCACGGACGCGAGGCGGGCTCCGGCGTCGGAATTCCTGTCAACCCGGATCCCCACCATGGTTTGGAACGGGATCTCCTTCAACGCCACGGTTCCAGCCACGGAGCCGGACTCGAAGGTCGGTGCCAAGTGCGACGCCGGGCTGCGGCGTGCCGCACGGAGCGTCTCAGGGTTTGCGGGGGTTGCTGTTTCAGCCATCTTTACGGGTCCCTTCTGCGTCGAAAAGTACGGTTTCTCCGACAACGACGTCCAGCAACTGGTCGCCGACGGAGGCCACCAAGGTCTCGCCGATGCGGTTGCGGCCGTTGGTGATCAGAGCCAGGCCGAAGGAACGGCCCAATGCGGCACTGTGGTAGCTCGAGGTCACGAAGCCCTGCATCGGCACGGGGCCGTAAGCCGGGTTGACCGGGATTCCCTTTTCCACGAGCTGGGTGCCTTCCGGAAGACGGAACGAGCCGTCCGCCGGCAGGACGCTGACCAGGTGCTTGCGGTCAGTGCGGACCGCGTCCTCGCGGCTGTACGAACGCTTGCCGATGAAGTCCTTGGCTTTGGAAACGATCCACTCCATCCCGGCATCCTGCGGGGTGACAGTCCCGTCCGTGTCCTGCCCGACGATCGGGTAGCCCTTCTCGGCACGCAGCACGTGCATGGTTTCCGTGCCGTACGGGGTGATGTTGAACTCGGCACCTGCGGCAGCAACGGCTTCCCAGGTGTTGAGCCCGTACCAGGACGGAACATTGATTTCGTAGGCAAGCTCACCGGAGAACGAGATCCGGCAAACCCGTGCCTGGACTCCGGAGGCCAGCGTGGTCTCGCGGAACGTCATGAACGGGAATGCTTCGGCGTCCAGCCCGCCGTCGGCCGCCAGTTGCGGGGCGACTTTGGCGATCACGGCGCGGGATTTCGGCCCGACGACGGCAATCGTCGTCCACTGTTCGGTCACCGACGTGCACACGACGTCGAGTTCGGGCCACTCGGTCTGGTGCCATTCCTCGAGCCAGTCGAGGACCTTGGCTGCGCCGCCGGTGGTGGTGGTCATGAAGTAGCGGCCCTCGTCGAGGCGCAGGGTCACGCCGTCGTCGAAGATCATGCCGTCCGGGGTGCACATGACCCCGTAGCGTGCGGAACCGGGGGCAAGCTTCTTGAACGCGTTGGTGTAGATGCGGTTCAGGAACTCACCGGCGTCCTTGCCACGGATCTCGATCTTGCCGAGCGTGGTGGCGTCCATGAAGCCCACGGATTCGCGGACTGCGGCGCATTCGCGGAGCACCGCGGCGTCCATGTCCTCGCCCGCTTGCGGGTAGTACCACGGCCGCTTCCACTGGCCGACGTCCTCGAAGAGCGCTCCCTGGGCAACGTGCCAGGGTTGGATGGAGGTCACGCGGGCGGGATCGAACAGCTCGCCGCGCTGGCGTCCGGCCAACGCCGCGAAGGCCACCGGCGTGAACGGGGCACGGTAGGTCGTGGTTCCGATGTCCCCGATGCCACGGGCTGCCTCGCCCGCCTGCTTGAGGGCCGCCGCGATCACGCCGATGGCGTTGACCCCGGAGGTCTTGCCCTGGTCGTTGGCCGTGCTGATGGAGGTGTACCGCTTGATGTGTTCCACCGAGCGCATGCCGGCCCCGGTGGAACGGAGCACATCGGCCACGGACTGGTCGCGCTGGAAGTCGACGAAGTGGTGGTGCCACTCCCCCGCGTTTCCGCTCTGCCCCGGCACCAGCCACAACTGGCGGGTCGGGGCGGAGGCCACAGGCGCCTTCGGCTCGACGGGCACCGTCTGGGTGCTGAAGCCTGCGGCGATAGCGGCCGCGGCACCGGCGGAAGCGCCTTCGCTCAGGCAATCCTCGAGCTCGTAGCTGCCACGGCCTGAACCGGCAACATGCTGGTCCCTGACCACGGAGCTCGGCACGAAGCCGGCCAGGTCATCGTCCCAACGCAACTTGCCCTGGCGCTGGCTGTGGAGGTGGACCACGGGACTCCAGCCACCGGAAACCGCCAGCAGATCGCAAGCGATCCGTTCGACGCCGGAGGTGACTTCGCCGTCGTCGTTGAGGCTGCGGATGGTGACGCCGTCGATCCGGCCGTTTTCCCCCGCGCCGGAGGTATCGGCGACGGCGCTGCCGACGAGGACGCGGAGGCCGCTTTCGACGGCGGTTGCCGCTTTCTCGCTGAGCTTGGGGCGGGCGTCGACGACGGCGGCGACCTTGACGCCTGCGGCCAGCAAATCCGCAGCGAGCAAGTAGGCCGAATCGTTGGTGGTGCCGATGACGACCCGCCGTCCGGCGGCGACTGCGTAGCGGTTGAGGTAGCTACGGACAGCCGAGGCCAGCATGATGCCGGGCCGGTCGTTGTTCTCGAAGACGAGCGGACGCTCGTGGGCACCGGGGGCCAGGACCACCTGCTTGGCACGGATGTGCCAAATTCGCTGGCGGGAGACGCCGTCCGCGGCCGGGCTGCCGAGGTGGTCGGTGCGGTTCTGTGCCGCGATCACATAGTTCGCGTCGTAGGAGCCGAACGCCGTGGTGCGGTTGAGGACGGTGCATTCGGCGGCGGAGACGAGCTCCGCCTCGACATCGGCGATCCATTCGAGCGCCGGCTTGCCTTCGATCACTTCGGCGAGTTCCGGGGCAGCGGAGCCGGAAAGCAGCGAGCCGCCGAGTTCGGGCTGGTCATCGATCAGGATGACCCTGGCCCCGGTGCGGACGGCTTCGCGGGCTGCCGCGAGGCCGGAAACGCCGCCGCCAACCACCAGGACGTCTGTGTGGACGTACTTCTTGTCGTACTCGGCGCGGTCCTCGTTGGGATCGAGCTTGCCGAGGCCGTTCAGGAACTCAACGTTGAGCCCGTCCACGAGAGACACGGTGGTCGCCGGAAGCATCGACTCGGCGACATGGCCGGGGAAGCGGGCAGCCACCTTGACCAGGGCGTTGGATTCTTCCACGCCGGCGGACATGATGCCGCGGGGCCGGTCCTCGTAGAGGGAGTTGCCTGCGTTGATGCGGCCGTTGGCCAGCAGAGCGGAAGCGACAGTGTCCCCCGGGTGGCCGGTGTATTCCTGGCCGTCCACGGTGAACCGCCAGGAGATGCTGCGGTCGATGCGGCCGCCGGTGGCGAGGCGGGCGTTCTGCGGGGTCACTTCGTTGCTCCTTCCGGAGTGGTGGCTGCTGTGGGGTTCACATCAGGGCGCGGTTCGCCCATCTTGTAGATGGCCTGGATGTCATAGCTGACGGTGTCACGGAGCATGTTGAACCATTGGCGGCAACCGGTGCTGTGTACCCAGCGTTCGGCGAAGGCGCCTTTCGTGTTGTCGCGGTAGAACAAGTACTCGGCCCACTGGCGGTCCGTTAGCGCGTCCGGGTTTTCCGGGTAGGCCACGTGGGCCTGGCCGCCGTAGTGGAATTCGGTTTCGTCTCGTGGCCCGCAATTGGGGCAGCTGATGAGCAGCATGGTTGGTCTCCTAAAAGGCTGCGGCTAGTGGGCGACGGCGGCGGCGCCGTGTTCGTCGATCAGGGCACCGGTCTCGAAGCGTTCCAGTGAAAAGGGCTTGTTGAGCTCGTGCGGCGTTCCCGTGGCGATGGTGTGGGCGAAGGTCAGGCCCGCAGCGGGCGTGCCCTTGAAGCCGCCCGTTCCCCATCCACAGTTGACGAACATGTTCTCAACCGGCGAGAGTCCGACGATCGGCGAGGCATCCATGGTGGTGTCCACAATTCCGCCCCAAGTCCGGAGCACATGGGCCCGGGCGAAGATCGGGAACAGTTCGACGGCGGCAGCCATCTGGTGCTCGATCACGTGGAAGGAGCCGCGCTGGCCATAGCCGTTGTAAGAGTCGACGCCGGCGCCCATGACCAACTCGCCCTTGTGCGCCTGGGAAACATAGACATGCACGTGGTTGGACATGACCACCGTGGGGTGGACCGGCTCATGCAGCTCCGATACCAGCGCCTGGAGGGGGTGGGACTGGATCGGGAGGCGGAAGCCGGCCATTTCGGCGAGGACCGAGCTGTGGCCGGCGGCCGCGAGGCCAACCTTTTCGGTGTGGATGGTTCCCTGGTTGGTCTTGACGCCCACCACGCGGTTGCCGTCCTTCAGGAAGCCCGTTACTTCGCAGTTCTGGATGATATCCACGCCGAGCTCGTCGCACTTGCGGGCGAAAGCCCAGGCGACGTGGTCGTGCTTCGCGATGCCAGCCCGGGGCTGGTAAGTAGCGCCCATCACCGGGTAGCGGATGTTGTCGCTGATGTTCAGGATTGGGCAGAGTTCCTTGACCTGCTGCGGGTCCAGCCATTCGGCGTCGACCCCGTTGAGCTTGTTCGCGCCGACGCGGCGGACGCTTTCGCGGACGTCGCCGAGGGTGTGGGCGAGGTTCATGACGCCGCGCTGGCTGAAGAGGAAATCGTATTCGAGTTCCTCGGGCAGGATCTCCCAGAGCTTAAGGGCGTGCTCGTAGATGACGGCGCTCTCGTCCCACAGGTAGTTGGAACGGATGATGGTGGTGTTGCGCGCCATGTTGCCGCCGGCCAGCCAGCCCTTTTCCAGGACGGCGATGTTGGTCATGCCGTGGTTCTTGGCCAGGAAGTACGCGGTGGCCAAGCCGTGGCCGCCACCACCCACGATCACGGCATCGTAGGAAGCCTTGGGCTCCGGGTTACGCCACAGGAAATCCGGGTGTTCGGGGAGTTGGTCTGCGCTCACTGGGCTGCTCCAATCATTTCTGCCTCAAGTTCGGTGGAAGCGGCGTCGTTGCCGCTGCCAGCCTGGGAAAGGTGCGGGTAAAGCGGGAATTGCTCGGCGAGCGCGGTAACCCTCCCCCGGAGTTCGACGGCGGCCTCGTCTCCCAAGGTGCCGCTGCTGTTTGTGCCAGTGCTGGCGGAGGCGATCAACGCCGTCGCGATGATGTCCGCGACCTCCGCGAATTCCTTGGCACCGAAGCCGCGTGCGGCGAGCGCCGGGGTGCCGATGCGGAGTCCGGAGGAAACCATCGGCGGCCGGGGGTCGAAAGGGACGGCGTTGCGGTTCACGGTGATGCCGATGCGGTGCAAGGTGTCCTCGGCCTGCTGGCCGTCCAGTTCCGAGTGGCGCAGGTCAACGAGGACCAAGTGGACGTCGGTGCCTCCGTTGACCACCGAGATCCCTGCTGCGGCCACGTCGTCCTTCAGGAGTCGTTCGGCCAGGAGCTTGGCGCCTTCCAGCACCCGTGCTTGGCGTTCCTGGAATTCAGGCTCAGCCGCCATCTTGAACGCCACGGCCTTGGCCGCGATCACATGCTCCAGCGGGCCGCCTTGCTGGCCGGGGAAAACCGCGCTGTTGATCTTGCGTGCGTATTGTTCCTTCGACAGGATGACTCCGCCGCGCGGGCCGCCGAGTGTCTTGTGGGTTGTGGTGGTCACGACGTCGGCATACGGCACCGGGTTGGGGTGCAGTCCCGCTGCGACGAGGCCGGCGAAGTGGGCCATGTCCACCATGAGGTAGGCGCCCACGAGGTCGGCGATGCGGCGGAATTCTGCGAAATCCAAGTGGCGCGAGTAGGCGGACCAACCGGCAACGATCAGCTTCGGGCGGTGTTCCAGGGCGAGGGCTTCCACTTCCGCCATATCCACCCGGAGGTCGGATTCGCTGACGTGGTACGGGATGACGTTGTACAGCTTGCCGGAGAAGTTGATGCGCATGCCGTGGGTCAGGTGGCCACCGTGCGCCAGGTCGAGGCCCATGATGGTGTCCCCCGGTTCAAGGAGCGCGAACATGGCTGCGGCGTTGGCCTGGGCGCCGGAGTGCGGCTGGACATTTGCGGCTTCGGCGCCGAAGAGGGCCTTGACGCGATCGATGGCCAGCTGCTCGATGACGTCCACATGCTCGCAGCCGCCGTAGTAGCGCTTGCCGGGGTAGCCTTCCGCGTACTTGTTGGTCAGGACCGAGCCCTGTGCCTGCATGACGGCTGCAGGAGCGAAGTTTTCGGAGGCGATCATTTCCAGCGTGGACTGCTGGCGGATGAGTTCCTGGGCGATCGCCTGCTCAACCTCCGGGTCCGCCTGGGCGAGTGGGCGGATCAGCGGTTCAACCATCGTGGTCTCCTTTTGAGATACTTATATTTACTGACTAATCAGCAACTGATATATTAGGACTGTTGCCATAGTATGTTGAAGATCACACAGCCGTCAACAGTCCGGCGGCAACTGAACCGCCAGACTTGGAATTGTGGCAAACGGGAGAGGCACATGAGCACTGCACTGGAAGCACCGGACACAGGCACGCAGGGAACGTCCTTGGCGGAAAACGCCTACCTGCTCCTGCGCGACCGGCTCATCATGCTGGACATCAAACCCGGAGACCCCATCAACGACGGGCAGGTCGCCGCGGAGCTCGGCATCGGACGGACACCCGTGCGCGAGGCCATCAAGCGGCTGGAAAGCGACCACCTTGTGGTCTCATATCCCCGCCGCGGAACCTTCGCCACCGGCGTCGACATCACCCAGCTCGCGGACGTCTCCGAAATCCGCGAGCTGCTTGAGCCCTTGGCGTCACGGCGGGCTGCCCGCATGGCCAGCCCGAAGCTGAGGGAAGAACTGCGCGAGGTCGCCGCAGCCATCAGCGGCCTGGAGGCACACGACGCCGGCCAGCAGGACCTCATGCGCTACGACATCCAGGTGCACCGGCTCATCTACAGGGCCGCGGCCAATCCGCACCTCGAGGACGTGCTGATCCGCTACGACAACCTGGCAACCCGCATCTGGTGCCACATGCTGGACAAGATGCCTTCTGTGACGGGCCACGTCGCAGAGCACGCTGAGCTGCTCACCGCAATCGCCGACGGCGACGAGGACCGCGCGGCGGCGCTCGCCCTGCACCACGTGGTGAGTTTCGAAGAGACGATCCGCAAGGTCCTCTAGGTCCGGCACCTACGCTGGCGCCTAGCCGTTCCTCTTCCAATGCTTGGGCCACTTCACGTTCAACAGCAGCAGCCCCAGCAAGAGCGCATCAACCGTCATCACTCCCGCCATGAAGTAAGCCCAACCGATGATCATGGCTCGATCACCACCAGTCGGCGGCCCGAGGTGCGGGGTTGCATCACAACACACATACCAATCTCCTGACCCGGATCCCCCAGTCAATCGATAGTCCACCAAGTGTGGCACGACGGCGCCCAAGAAGGAACGGCTTTGGCGATCGACGGCGGGCCGCACTAAAGGAATTGACAACGACGGCGACGTGTCCTTTTCGGGGCGTGTCGCCGTCGTGCGCGCCTGAGCATTGAACAGCGGGAGCTACACTTTCGAGACCTCGCCGCTGTGGGGGCCAATGGTTCCCGTCTGCAGGCTCAGGAGCGTCAAGAGGATGACCATTCCGAGCAGCACAACGGCCGTGGCCAAGGTGAGGGTGCGGTTCCGACTCGGGGCTTCTCTGGCTGCAAGAAAGAGGGCAGATCCTGACAGGACAGCAGAGATAGCTGTGAATGGATAGAGCGGCAAAATCAACAAGATGGCCGCTCCCAGCAGGAAAAATCTGGAGAGCGCAACGCCTGAGCGCTTCCTTACCAAGGGCTGCATGATTGGTCATCTCCTTTTTGACCATTGCCGTGACCTATGATCCGCACGCAGGGGCGAGGCGACGACACGTCCCAACCCCCGACACCGAGTTTGAATTCGCGCTGTCCGACAATTTTAGCCGAGCCGCCCGAGATGATTGCGTGCCTGGAGACCTGGCCATTGTCGCGCCACCCGATTGCAAACGTCTCACCCCACGTGCCGTTGAACCATGATTGTGTTGCTGACGAACCGTTGCCACACCATCCGCCACTAACGGTCAGCTTGTAAAGCCACCCTCCAAAGGCATTCGTGCCTATCACCCAGGATGAAGTGTTCCAGCATCCGGAAGCCAGAGTGCCGAACTGAGCCGGCGTTATTCCCTTCAATGTGGATTTCTTGGCCAGACTATCTGCCGGCGCGTAGCTTTTCGGCGAACTGATGACATTCGCGACCGCGCTATAGGCCTCAAACAAACCAAGCTCTTCCGAGCCGAGCGATTTGGCCGCAAGCTCGGGATTGTCGGACTCAAAGACCTTGCGCGCTACGGCCTCAGCCTTCGCAGCTTCCTTGGGTGCGTTTTCCACTCTCGCCGGAGCGCCTCCCGCGTTGGCATCGACGTCAGCTATGGCGGGTGTCGCTGTTGAAGCGGCTAGGAGCGCAGCCATGGCCAGACAGGCCAGGATCCTTTTGATAATCATTTGGTCCCCAATCGTGAAACTGTCATGGGCGTGGTCGACGACCCGCCTCACGAAGGCCTCATCGATGTTCCTTTTCGGTAATCGAAAGAACAGATACACCGAGTTCTTTAAGGCGCGACGGGGGCCTTCATCGCAAACGCTAACAAGGGAAAACTGCACTGAGTGGTCTTCCGAATCAAAATGAGTGGCGAATCGCCCATATTTGAGTGGTAGCGAGGGGAAGCACGTTAGAACGTTCGTAGCCGCCGTGCTTCGACGATACGACCACCATCCTTGGGAACTGGTTCTGTCAGAGCTTCATCGCGTTACCGGAACTTCACGGAGCAGCACTGCAGACGATGCAGCGGTTGGGCCAAACGCTCGGCGGGGGCCTCTTCCGGGGTGCCGGTTGGGCAGCCGCCGATCTGAGCAAGGTGGATCCTGACGCCGGGCGGAGATGGAAAGCATTCCTCGCGACCTCAATTCACGGTCACTCTGCGCCGGTTGCCACCGAGACATTTTTGTCGTATCAGCCGAACAGCCGCCCTGAAGACCCTACGGTGCTCAGGGCGGCTCTCAGGCCTTACCTCGTGCTCAAGCGACGATGGTCCCTTGATGGCTCCGAGGATCTGACAACTCTCCCCGACGCCGAAGTGCATTGGAACACCAAGGAGCGCAGTCTCACCAAGCACGTCTTGAAGGTCATCGAGGCGACCGTACCCGGCGACTTGATGCTGGGAGCGGTACTCGAAGACTCACTGAGCGCCGCTTACGACCTTCTCGACGCTTATCACGGCCTACGCTCGTGGGATCCGCTCAACTTTCGTCGCTCGGCAATCGAACCGCACGGGCAGGATCGGTTTCGCCATCCCGTGGACGCAGTCATCGATGGGCTGCGAGCGTACGGCGAGAAAGCCCTGCTCGCACGGCCGGACCTGCCCGAACGGTGGTGGTCGATCGGTCGAGACCTCTTCCGACGTCTCGCGCTACATTTGGTCGCACTTGACGCCTCGCGGTCGTACGACGAGAAGATCTCGTGGCTGCTAGAACGATCTGCTCTCTACGAAACTACTCTCAAACACGAGACTTATCGCATCCTCAAAGTGTCGGCGGAAAAAGCATCGAAAGAAGCACGAGATCACCTCCTTTCGGCCGCACAAGCCGGGCCTAGCCTTCCCAAAGACGTCACGGAAGACATCCTCGACCGTGAACAGCACACCAAATACGCAACCTACAACTTGCTTGTATGGCTGACCCAAGTTGCGCCCGGATGGGCTGAGGCCGGCACAGCCCTTGCAGAGGCACAGGACGCAAACCATGTTTTCGCCCCGCGGGAGAATCCCGACTTCGACAAGTGGATGACGACCGGCACCTGGGGCGGAAAACTGCCGATGGAACTGGATGACTTTATCGGGTCCCTTGAAAAGGATCCCGCTGGTACCGTCGATGACCTCCTAGCCGGGGACTACTCGGAACGGAGCTTGAACGAACCAGAGTGGCGCGACGCTCTTTTTCTCGTGAGCCAAGTGGCTGAGTCCCGCCCCGACCTCGGCGAACAACTTTGGGCCCTCGTCGATGATCGGCCAGACCGCGGTTCTCAGGCCGACGACCTTCGCCGAGCTATTGTCGATGGTTGGGCGGAATCGGCTCTGGGTGCGATCGCCAACACCGTCGTCGCACGAGTTACAACACAAGTCGCAAGTTTAGAATCCGCTCGCTCAGTCGGCCGATTCCTGCTGGAGCAGGTTCGAAAGCAGATCGAGAGTGACGAGACACCGGCTCTCGCGGCGATGCGCCTCATCGCCCTCGACCTTTGGAGGAAGCATGGCCACTCGTTCACGCATTCCGAGGCAGCGGACCCGAACTCGATGGCACCGCTTACCTCAATTCTTGGCCAGGAGACCTCGCCCAGTACTGGATGGCTGAGGTTGATCGACGATGGCGGAAACATCGTGATGACTGGTTGGGCCTCAGCGATGACGAGCACGAGGCTCTTACGCAGCTTCTCTGCGGGCCGGCGCACGCGTTCGATGCCACAGGACCCGCTCTGGCGAGCCACTTGTTCTTCTTATTCGCTGCCGACCCGGCCTTCGCGACAGAGCACCTGCTCCCGTTATTCCGTGCTGACGCGACCGCGCCGTTGTTTTGGCCTCCCTACCTTCGCCACCCTCGCTACAACGACAAGCTGCTCGCCGCTGGTTTCCTGGACAGTATCATCGCAGAGTGGGCGCGGCTCGACTCGCTAAGGGTCAACGAGCTCCAGAATCAATTCTTCGGCCTGGTCATCTCGATCGTGTCCTTCGCTGGTATCGCCCCGGAGTCGCGCCAAACCCTGCTCGATCAGAGCGTTCTTGCCGCCGACGGAGCGCACGAAGCGGAGTTTGCTCAGGCGGTGGTGTATTTCCTTCGTGCAGACGGGGTCGACGGTGCTGAAGTGTGGAAGCGATGGCTTCGCGCCCACCTGACATCTCGACTGAACGGCGTGCCGAGAAGGCTGAACGTCGAAGAACTATCCTGCTGGGCTGACACCGTCTCTTACCTCGGCGATGGCATTCCCGAGGCGACCGAGATGCTCCGCAACCGCAGCATCGGTCTCGGCGATCGGTTCATCCGTCCGGACTTCCCGGAAGGAGCGCTCACCCTTTACGGCCCGGTTCTGGCATCGCACTTCGCGGAACGCATTCGCAACTCGTCACCCGGCGACTATTTCACCGTCCACCAAGTGAACGAGCTGATCGATGCGATGCGAAATACCCTCGGCGACGCAGGGGTACAACCGTTAGTGCACGCGGTGACGACGAGAGGATTCATTGGCGGCAGCACCGACCAGTGACGCTCGTGAGGGGCGCTTCCTCATCATCGTTGTCGAGCTCGGCCGGACGCATGGCTGCGGCTCGATACCGATCTCGCCGACGCGCAACGGGCGAAGCCGATGTGAGTGATCGCGGAGGCGAGCGTCCACAAGTCAGCGGCCATGAGGAGCACTGGAAGACCCCTGCATACTCTGCACTGGACGCGCCTTGGAAGCCGAAGCGCTGCGTCAGCCGGGGCTGAGAACGCAGAACTCGTTGCCCTCCGTGTCGGCGAGGCACACCCATGGCACGTCGCCCTGGCCGACGTCGGCGTCCGTGGCGCCCAGGTCCCGCAACCGGGCCACCTCCGCCGCTTGATCATCTCCGGGGTACGGCCTCAGGTCGAGATGGACCCGGCCGCGCGCGGCATTCGCGGCGGGAGTCCGGACGAATTCCAAATACGGCCCAACGCCCTTGGCCGAACGCAGCCTCGCAAAATCATCAGTCTCCTCGTGCACAGTCCAGTCCATCGCCCCGCTCCAGAACCGCACCATGGCCCGCGGATCCGCACAATTGACCACCACCGCGGCGATCGGCCCGGTGTCCTGGTAGATCGGCCGAGGCTCCAACACGCAGAACACGTTGCCCTCCGGATCGGCCAGGACCGTCCACGGCACATCGCCCTGGCCGATATCGGCAGGCGTCGCGCCGAGCTTCACCAGGCGCGCCACAAGCTCCGCTTGATGGGCCTCAGAGGCGGTGGCGAGGTCGAGGTGGGCGCGATACCTCACCGTTTCGGGGTCAGGCACAGTGACGACATCGACGCAGACGGCGGCGGGGTCCGGCCCGGTGAAGCCCGCGGGTTCAACATTGCTCACACCGGGGCCTTCGCTGGAAATATCCCAACCAAGCGCCTCCGCCCAAAACCGGCCCAGAGCCGAGTCGTCCCGGGCCTTGAAATTCACTTGAACAAGTCGCAGTGCCATACCGCCCGATCCTATAACCAGGCAATACCCGGCTGAGCGGCAACATCCCAGGACACGCTGACCGGAGAGGCCGCGCATTTGACCGTGTTTGAGACGATGAACCACATGGACGCTGATGCTAGCCCTGCCAACGACCCCGATTCCGATCCGGCCGGCGCACACCACGCGGGTGTGCAGTCCGTTGACCGGGCCATCACCGTGCTCGAAATCATCGCCCGCAACGGCGATGCCGGCGTGAGTGAGATCGCTGAGGAAATGGGCGTCCACAAGTCAACGGCATCGCGACTGCTGAGCGCCCTGGACGCCCGTGGAATGGTTCAGCAGAACCACGAGCGCGGAAAATACCAACTCGGATTCAACATCCTGCGCCTGGCCAGCGCCATTCCGGCCCGCCTCAGCTTGGTAAAGGAAGCCCGGGAAGATCTCGAAGCCCTTGCGGAGAAGTTCGCCGAGACCGCCAACCTGGCCGTGCTTCGGTCAAATTTCGCGGTCAACGTGGACCAGGCCATTGGCCCCAACACGCTTGGCACGCAGGACTGGATCGGCGGGCTCACCCCGCTCCACGCCACGTCCAGCGGCAAGGTCATGCTTGCAGCGCTGCCGCCTGGGACACGTGACCGAATTCTCAGGGAATCCGGCCAGGCACGATACACTCCGCAGACCATCACCGACCGCGACGAGCTGGAGCGGCAAATGCCGGTCATTGCGGAGGCCGGGTACGCCGCCACGTATGAAGAACTCGAGCGCGGACTCAACGCCGTCGCCGTTCCGATCCGCAACCACAGCGGCACGGTGATCGGAGCCATCAGCCTTTCCGGGCCGGCCTTCCGTTTCGAGCCGGAAAAAATACCCGGCCTGCTCGATGCGCTCAAGCAAGCCGGGTATTCAATCAGCGTCAAGATGGGTTACACAGCAGCCGGCGGCGCCTAAGCGCCGTCGGCCTGGCGATCCAGCGCTGCCTGGGCGAGGTTTTCCGCCTCGGCTTTGATGGTGGTGTTGTCGCCGTGACCGGTCCGGACCACGGTTTCCGGCGGAAGCGTCAGGAGGCGTTCCCGGATCGAGGCCAGGATGGTCGGATAGTCGCTGTGGGACCTTCCGGTTGCTCCCGGGCCGCCGTTGAAGAGGGTGTCGCCGGTGAACACCGTGCCTTCGCTTTCGAGGTAGAAGCACGTGGAACCCGGTGAGTGGCCGGGGGTGTGGATGGCTTGCAGTGCCGTGCCCGCTACTTCGAAGACGTCGCCGTCCGCAATGTAGCGGTCCGGCCGGGTATCCGAGTACACCTGCTCCCACAGGACCATGTCTGCCGGGTGAAGGTGGATCGGCGCGTTCACTGCCTTCGCGACGTCGAGCGCTGCTCCGATGTGGTCATTGTGCGCGTGGGTGAGCAGGATGGCGCGCACCTTCCGGCCACGGACCTGGCCGATGATTGCCTCCGCGTCGTGCGGCGAATCGATGATCACGCATTCGTCGTCGTTGCCGACGATCCAGACATTGTTGTCCACGTCCCACGTGCCGCCGTCGAGCGAAAACGTGCCCGAGGTGACGAGGTTTTCGATGCTGACGCTCATCCGATTTCCACCACCGAACGGAGCACTTTGCCCTCGTGCATCTTGGCGAACGCCTCTTCCACCTGGTCGATGGTGATCCGTTCGGACACGAACGCGTCCAGGTCCAGGTTGCCTTGCTTGTAGTGCGCCACGAGCATCGGGAAGTCCCGGGAAGGCAGGCAGTCCCCGTACCAGGAGGACTTCAGCGAACCGCCGCGGCCGAAGACATCCAGCAACGGCAGGTCGAGCAACATGCCCGGCGTCGGGACGCCCACCAGCACTACGCGGCCGGCGAGGTCGCGCGCGTAGAAGGCCTGCTTGTAGGTCTCCGGGCGCCCGACGGCGTCAATCACCACATCGGCGCCGTTGCCGCCGGTCAGGGCCCGGATGGCCTCGACGGGGTCCTCTTGGCTGGAGTTGACACCGTGTGTGGCTCCGAGGGACATGGCCATCCCGATTTTGTTGGCGTCGATGTCCACGGCGATGATCGTCGTGGCGCCGGCGAGCTTTGCCCCGGCAATAGCGGCGATGCCGACGCCGCCGCAACCGATCACGGCCACGGACTCGCCCCGCTTGACCTCACCGGTGTTGATGGCGGCACCGATGCCTGCCATCACACCGCAGCCGAGCAGCCCGACGGCGGCGGGATCGACGTCGTCGTCCACTTTGGTGCACTGCCCGGCGGCCACGAGGGTCTTCTCCGCGAAGGCGCCGATCCCCAGTGCCGGGGTCAGTTCCGTGCCGTCCTCCAGGGTCATCTTCTGGGTGGCATTGTGCGTGTTGAAGCAGTACTGCGGCTGGCCCTTGGCGCACGCCCGGCATTCCCCGCACACGGCGCGCCAGTTCAGGATGACCCTGTCCCCCGGCGCTACTTCGGTGACGTCCGGGCCGACGGCGCTGACCACGCCGGTGGCCTCGTGGCCGAGCAGGATGGGGAAATCATCGGTGATGCCGCCCTGCTTGTAGTGCAGGTCGGTGTGGCAGACACCGCAGGTGAGGATGTCCACCAGCGCCTCCCCCGGACCAGGGTCCGGCACCAGGATGGTCTCCAGCGTGACCGGGGCGTTCTTTTCCTTGGCGATGACGGCTTTTACTTTATGAACCATTGGCTTGCGTCCCTTTCCTAGGTTCCGGGTTACTCGTTACGACGACAGACATTCCTCAGGCTAGCTGTCGGCGGGGACGTCGGCGATCTTGCTCGTGACCCAGCTGTGGAACGCCTCAATGTGGTGCTCGCTCGGTACCAGGACGCCGCCCTTGGCGTAGATCTTGGAGCCCATGGCCGGCTGGCAGCGTTCGCAGGCGTCGAAGTCCTGCTCGTTGACCCGGTGGAAGAGCTCCACCGAAGCGCTCACGTCCTTGCCGGATTCCACGACGCTGGGCAGGTACAGCCAGTCGCATTCGACGATCGTGTGGTCGGCAGCCAGCGGGAACATGCGGTGGATGATGACGTGGTCCGGAACAAGGTTGACGAAGACATTCGGCTTGATGGTCACTGCGTAGTACCGGCGGTCGTGGTCGTCGCCGACTCCGGGAATCCGATCCAGGCCTTCGGAACCGTCAATCGTGAAGCCCTTGATGTCGTCACCGAACTCGGCGCCGTGGCCCACAAAATACTGCGCCGCCAGGCCGTCGGCGAACTCGGGCAGGACTTCGGTGAGTTCGGGGTGGATCGTGGCGCAGTGGTAGCACTCCATGAAGTTTTCGATGATGAGCTTCCAGTTGGCCTTCACGTCGTACTTGATGCGCCGGCCAAGGCTCAGGTTCGCGATGTCATAGTCGTCGACAGCCCGCAGATCCCCGAGGCGCTCCTCGATCGCACCCATGACGTCTTCTTCGAACGACGGTGGCTCATCTGCGAGGCTGACCCAGACGTAGCCCATGTATTCCCGGACGTGGACCTTGACCAGCCCGTATTCGTTTCGATCGATATCCGGCATCTTGGTGAGGTTCGGGGCCGCGATGAGCTTCCCCTCAAGATCGTAGGTCCAGGCGTGGTACGGGCACTGGAACGAGCGGTTGGCCTCGCCGGACTCCTCCATGCACAGCTTCACGCCACGGTGCCGGCAGATGTTGTAGAACGCGCGGATCTCTCCCTTGCGGGTGCGGTTGATGAGTACGCTCTCACGGCCGATCTGCACGGTTTTGAACGAGCCGGCCTTTTCCAGGTCCGCGGTCCGCACAGCGCAGAACCACATTTGTTCGAAGATGTGTTCCTGCTCGGCACGGAAGATGTCTTCACTGACATAAGTGTGGCCGGGGAGAGTGGGGATCAGGCTGGGGGAAACAACTTCAGTGGTCATGCTGACTCCTATTCAGTGATGAACGTGGTTGGCGCTCGAGAGGACTAAGGGGTTGCCAGGACGCGCGGGGCATTGCGGGCGTTGAGTTGCCGGCGCCAACGGGTGAACAGTCGCGGCTGGTTCACACCTAGTACGCCCACTGGTTCCTCGCCCCGGTAGTACACGGCCAGGAAGCTGTGGTTCTCGAGCTGCCCTGCCTCAATTTCGACGCGCTCCGCGTCCCGCGCATGGCCGGCGAACTGGAGCGTTACTCCGTACTGGTCCGACCAGAAGTACGGCAGGTTGAGCGGTTGGGGTGCTGATGAGTGATCCAAGAGCCCTGTCACGGCAAGGGCGGCACGTTCCTGGGCGCCGCTCCAATGCTCCACGCGATGGTGCTGCCCGCTGCGTTCGTCGTACCAGGCCGCGCAGTCTCCCACGGCGACCACGCCGGGGACGTTTGTCCGTCCCATCGAATCGCACGTGACGCCGTCGTCGATCGCCAGCCCCGAACCGGCCAGCCACCCGACGTTGGGGACCGCACCGATTCCGAGAAGTACGACGTCGGCGGAACGGTACTGTCCATCGCTGAGCCGGACGCCGGTCACATTTCCTTCGTAGCTGTAATACGAGTCGATTCCCGTGTCACAAATCAGTTCCACTCCATTGATCCCATGGAGCGTGGCCATGACGCCAGCCATCTCCGGACCGATCGGAGCGCTTAGCGGGATCGGGCTCTTGCAGATAATGGTCACGTCCATTCCCAGGCCCTTGGCCGTTGACGCCACTTCCGCGCCGATGAAGCCTGCGCCAACCACCAACAGGCGGCCGCCCGGAACGAGTTCCGGAGCCAGGTCCTGCGCATCCTCGAGAGTCCGCAGAGTAAAGACGTTGGATAGGCCCGCAAGTTCGGGCAGGGTGCGGGCCGAAGCTCCGGTGGCGATCACGACGCCGTCGGCCACCACCGTGCGTCCGTTGCCTAGGGTGATGGTCCTGCTGGCCGCGTCAAAGCTCTTCGCAGGCGAGCCCAACAGCCATTCAGCCTGCAGGGGATCCGCCATTCCCCCCTCTTCCGCTTCCAACATCAAGTGCTTGATGCCGATCTTTCCTGCCAGGAACTCCTTGGACAGGGGCGGACGGTCATAGGGCCGCTGCTGCTCATCTCCAATGATGATCAGCCGGCCACAAAAACCCTGCGCGCGGGCAGCGCGGGCGGCGGAAAGTCCAGCCAATGAAGCGCCCACGATCGCCAATGTCTCCATGGCTTCCTCCTCGTTGAGCCGTTCGAAATTTTATTGCGCATTACGCAACGAACTTCGTTATGCGAAACAGTGTGACGGCCTTCACATCGTGTGTCAAGCAATCTGCGCAGTAATTTCCACCTCTTGACAAGCCCCTGTGAGGTCCATCACTCTGTTGCGTATTGTGATCTTCGTTGATCATGAAACAACCACCCCCAGGTTTTCGACCAATCCGGTGAAAGAGGTTCGTGAGATGCACAGTGCTTGTCCGCTTAGCTCGTTGGCTCCGGGGGACGCGATTCGACTCGAGACGTCTCCGCCGATTGCCGTATTCCACACCGAAGAAGGCGAACTCTTTGCCCTCGACGACACCTGCACGCACCAAGACGCCTCACTCGCCGACGGCTGGGTGGAGGACTGCTGGGTGGAGTGCCCCCTCCATGCTTCAAAGTTCAATCTCCGCACGGGAGCCGCCGATGCGCCTCCCGCCAAACTGCCCGTCAGGGTCCACGAAGTCCTGGTAGTAGACGGCCAGATCATGGTCAAGGAATCCGAGGACGAGCCCAACCTGCCGCCCGGGTTGACCGTCGACGGCCACGTCTAGCTTCCGGCGAGCCCCAAACTTCGATACGACTTACCTCAGGAGCAACACGCATGTCCACATCACCCCGCGTCGTCATTATCGGAGCCGGCATCGTCGGCGCCAATCTTGCGGATGAGCTGTCCACCCGCGGCTGGACCAACATCACCGTGGTCGAGCAGGGCCCGTTGACGTTGGCGGGTGGCTCAACCTCGCACGCCCCCGGCCTCGTGTTCCAGACCAACGCCTCCAAGGCCATGACCGAATTCGCGTCCTACACCGTGGACAAGCTACTCTCCCTCAGCGATTCCGGCATCTCCTGCTTCAACCAGGTGGGCGGCCTCGAGGTCGCCACCACGCCAGGGCGCCTGGAGGACCTCAAGCGCAAGCTGGGCTACGCGGCGTCGTGGGGTGTGGAAGGCCGGCTCATCGATCCGGACGAGTGCGCCAAGCACTACCCGCTGCTCAACCAGGAGAAAGTACTCGGCGGACTCTACGTCCCCTCCGACGGCCTGGCGTCCGCAGCCCGCGCCGTCGGCCTGCTCATCGCCAAGGCGAGCGCCGCAGGCGTCACGTTCCGCGGTTCCACTCCCGTCACCGGCATTGAACAGACAGGCGGCAAAGTCACGGGAGTCGAAACGCCCGACGGTGTGATCCCTGCGGACATCGTTGTTTCCTGCGCCGGGTTCTGGGGACCCAAGATCGGCGCCATGGTGGGCATGTCCGTGCCACTCCTCCCGCTGGCCCACCAATACGTCAAGACCACCTCCGTACCGGAGCTCGTGGGCCGGAACGATGCTTCGCGGCTGCTTGATCCCGCCAACGGCGCGTGGATGCCCATCCTTCGCCACCAGGACAAAGACCTCTATTACCGCGAGCACGGGGACCGGATGGGCATTGGCTCCTACGCCCACAAGCCCATGCCCGTGGACCTCCGGGAGCTCCCCGAGGTTGCTGCGGCGGACATGTCCGAGCACCGCATGCCATCCCGCCTGGCGTTCACCGAAGAGGACTTCCTGCCCAGTTGGGAGGACTCCAAGGAACTCCTTCCGGCACTTGCCGGCGCGGGGATTGCGGATGGCTTCAACGGCATCTTCTCCTTCACCCCCGACGGCGGTCCCTTGGTGGGCGAGTCCAAGGAGGTTGAGGGGTTCTTCGTTGCCGAGGCCGTGTGGGTGACGCACTCCGCCGGCGTGGCCAGGGCAGTGGCCGAGCTCTTGATCGAGGGCCAATCCCGGATTCCGCTCCACGAATGCGAAGTCTCCCGCTTCGAAGAGATCCAGACCGCGGAGAGCTACGTCAGCGAAACCTCCCAGCAGAACTTCGTAGAGATCTACGATGTCCTGCACCCGCTGCAGCCACGCGTCTCGCCCCGCGAACTGCGCGTGAGCCCATTCAATGCCCGGCAGAAGGAGCTCGGGGCGTTCTTCCTCGAAGCCCAGGGTTGGGAGCGCCCGCACTGGTTCGAGGCAAACCGCGGCTTGCTGGAGATGCTCCCGGAAGAATGGCGCGCACCTGAACGCGAACCGTGGGCCGCCATGTTCCATTCCCCCATTTCCGCTGCCGAAGCGTGGAAGACGCGCACCGCCGTCGCACTCTATGACATGACGCCGCTCAAGCGGCTGGAGGTTTCCGGCCCTGGCGCCGAAGCCCTCTTGCAGCGCCTCAGCGCCGGGAAGGTCGACAAGAAGCCGGGTGCGGTGACGTACTGCCTACTCCTCAACGGCGACGGCGGCATCCGCAGCGACATTACGGTGGCCCGCCTCGACGAAACCACGTTCCAGGTAGGCGCGAACGGCAACATCGACTTCGCCTACCTCACCACCGAAGCCCGCAAACAGACCGCTGGGGACGTCACCCAGTGGGTCCAGGTCAGGGACATCACGGGTTCCACGTGCTGCGTCGGGCTTTGGGGGCCGCTCGCCCGCGAGGTCATGGCCAAGGTGAGCGACGACGATTTCAGCAACGACGGATTGAAGTACTTCCGCACCAAGAAAGTCCGGATCGGCGGGATCCCTGTCACCGCGATGCGGCTGTCCTACGTAGGCGAGTTGGGCTGGGAGCTGTACACGACGGCGGAAAACGGCCAAAAGCTCTGGGACCTTTTGTTCGAGGCCGGCCAGGAGCAGGGCATCATCGCGGCCGGCCGCGGCGCGTTCAACAGCCTCCGCCTCGAGAAGGGCTACCGGCTGTGGGGCACCGACATGACCCCCGAGCACGAGCCCTTCCAAGCGGGCCTTGGCTTCTCCGTCGGCAAGGACAAGGAAGGATACATCGGTGCCGAGGCCCTCAAAGCCCGCCGCGAACTGCCCATCAACCGCCGCTTGCGTTGCCTGACGGTCGACGACGGCACGTCCGTTGTGTTGGGCAAGGAACCTGTCTATTTCAAGGGAGAGCCCGCCGGCTACGTCACAAGCGCCGCCTACGGCTACACCGTCCGGAAGCCCATCGCCTACGCTTGGCTGCCCGCCGAAGCGGGCGAGGGTGACACCGTCGAGATCGAATACTTCGGGAAGCGGATCCCGGCCACCATCTCTGCCGATCCCCTCGTGGATCCAACCATGGAAAAGCTACGGGGCTGACGCCCCTCCTGGCTACTCGACACAGCAATGGGGATCACTTCAAAGGAGTTCAACTAATGGCCAACGAAAAGTTTGACTACGTCATTGTGGGTGGGGGCAGCGCCGGATCGGTGCTGGCGGACAGGCTCAGCGCAGACCGCACCAAGACCGTCCTGGTCCTGGAGGCCGGCCGCAGCGACTACCCCTGGGACCTGTTCATCCAGATGCCCGCGGCGCTCACCTTCCCCAGCGGGAACAGGTTCTATGACTGGCGCTACCAATCCGACCCTGAGCCGCACATGCACGGACGCCGGATCGCCCACACCCGTGGCAAGGTCCTGGGCGGCTCCAGTTCCATCAACGGGATGATCTTCCAGCGCGGCAACCCCTTGGACTACGAACGCTGGGGAGCCGACGCCGGGATGGAGACCTGGGACTTCGCTCACTGCCTCCCCTACTTCAACCGCATGGAGACCGCGCTGGCCGCGGAACCCGACGATGAACTGCGCGGACACGACGGACCGCTGGTCCTTGAACGCGGTCCGGCGCGCAATCCCCTCTTCCAAGCCTTCTTCCGCGCGGCCCAACAAGCCGGATTCGCACGGACCAACGATGTCAACGGGTACCGGCAGGAGGGCTTCGGTCCCTTCGACCGCAATGTGCACAAGGGCCAGCGGCTCTCCGCCTCCCGGGCTTACTTGCGGCCGCACCTCGACCGGCCGAACCTCACGGTCAGGACCCGGGCCCTCGTCTCGAAAATCAACTTCGACGGCATTGGAACGTCCGATGTCAGGGCCACGGGCGTGAGCTATCGACGCAACGGCAAGCAGCACAGCGTGGATGCCCAGGAAGTAGTCCTGTGCGGAGGGGCCATCAACACCCCGCAGCTCCTGCAGTTGTCCGGCGTCGGGGACTCCACGCACCTCACGTCCCTCGGCATCAAACCCGTAGTTGACCTGCCCGGCGTCGGCGAAAACCTGCAGGACCACCTGGAGGTCTACATCCAGCACGCCTGCACCCAGCCGGTGTCCATGCAACCCAGCCTGAGCCTGTGGCGCTACCCGTGGATCGGCCTGCAGTGGCTGTTCGGGCGCAAGGGACCTGCTGCCACCAACCACTTCGAGGGCGGCGGCTTTGTGCGCTCCAACGAGGACGTGGCCTACCCCAACCTCATGTTCCACTTCCTGCCGGTGGCCGTCCGCTACGACGGCCAGAAGGCCGATGCCAAGCATGGCTACCAAGTGCACATCGGGCCCATGTACTCCGATGCGCGCGGCAGCCTGAAGATCACCTCCACGGACCCCACCGTCCATCCGTCCATGAAATTCAACTACCTTTCCACGGAGCAGGACCGGCGCGAGTGGGTCGAAGCCATCCGGATTTCCCGGCAGATCCTCGAGCAGTCGGCCATGGCGCCTTTCGATGGCGGTGAGCTCTCCCCCGGTCCAACCGTCCAGACGGACGAGGAAATCCTCGACTGGGTAGCCCGCGACGCAGAAACCGCGCTGCACCCGTCCTGCACGGCCAAGATGGGCCCGGCCACCGATCCGATGTCCGTGGTGGACCCGCTCAGCATGAGGGTGCACGGCACCTCGGGCCTGCGGGTGGCTGACGCTTCGGCAATGCCCTACGTGACCAACGGCAACATCTACGCGCCGGTCATGATGCTGGCCGAGAAAGCCGCTGACCTGATCCAGGGCCGCGAACCCCTCGCTCCGATCGCCGCCGAGTTCTACCGGCACGGCAGCAGCCCGGTTCCGGACAGCCTGGAAGGCCTGGACAGCCGGCCCCAGGTCACTCCCGCGAGGAACCAAGGAGCGGCATGAACAGCCCACAACTTTCGCAGACCCACACGGTGCGCGGCAGCTACGTTGACGGCGGCTGGCGGCAGTCCGCCGGAGGAATCCGCAGCATCAACTGCCCGGCGGACGGAACGCACGTTGCCGACGTCGCGGAATGCACCTCGGCCGACGCCGAGGCAGCGGTGGCGAGTGCCCGGAAGGCGTTCGACGACGGCGGCTGGCCGGGCACTCCGGAACTGGAACGCGGCGCGATCCTGCTCCGCGTGGCCGGGCTGCTCCAGCGGGACAAAGCCGGCTACGCCGCGGCCGAAGCCCTCGACACCGGCAAGCGACTGGTCGAAGCCGAATACGACATCGACGACGTCATCGCCTGCTTCCGCTACTACGGCAGCGTGGCAGGCACGGACGCAGGCCGCGTGATCGATACCGGCCGGCCCGGCGCCATCAGCCGGGTCGTCCATGCACCCGTGGGCGTCTGCGGCCTCATCACGCCGTGGAACTATCCGCTTCTGCAGGCTTCATGGAAGGTTGCGCCGGCACTGCTCGCCGGGAACACCTTTGTCCTCAAGCCCAGTGAGCTGACGCCTTCGACGTCGATCCTGCTCATGGACACGCTGCGCGAAGCCGGCGTGCCCGACGGCGTCGCGAACCTCGTGACGGGAACGGGACCGGAAGTGGGGGCTGTGCTCAGTTCGGATCCGCGGGTCGATCTGGTCTCCTTCACGGGCGGACTGGAGACCGGCAAGCGGATCATGGTGGCCGCGGCGGAGACGGTCAAGCGCGTGGCCCTCGAACTCGGCGGCAAGAACCCGAATGTGGTCTTTGCCGACGCTGACCGTGAGGCCGCCATCGACAACGCCCTCACGGCTGTCTTCCTGAACTCCGGCCAAGTTTGCTCGGCCGGGACGCGGCTCATTGTCGAAGAGTCCATTCACGAAGAGTTCGTGGCCGAGGTGGTTCGCCGTGCACGCCAGATCCGGCTGGGCGGCCCCTTCGACCAGGAGGCCCAGACCGGCCCGCTGATCTCCACGGCCCACCGGGACAAGGTCCACGCCTACGTGCAGGCCGGGGTTGCGGAGGGCGCCCGGTTGCTGTGCGGAGGCTTCATTCCGGACACCCCGGAACTGGGGCGTGGCAGTTTCTACCCGCCCACCGTATTGGACGGGTGCAAGACCTCGATGCGCGTGGTCCAGGAGGAATCCTTTGGCCCCGTCATGACGGTGGAAACATTCACCACCGAGGAAGAGGCCGTCCGGCTGGCCAACGATACCGTCTACGGACTGGCCGGCGCCGTGTGGACGGCAGACGCCTCGAAGGCCCAGCGGGTATCCGAAGCGCTGCGCCACGGGACGGTCTGGATCAACGACTACCACCCATACGTTCCGCAAGCCGAATGGGGCGGCTTCGGACAATCAGGCAACGGCCGCGAATTGGGGCTCGCGGGCTTGGCCGAATACCGAGAAACAAAGCACATCTGGCAAAACATCAGCCCCGGGCCCAGCCATTGGTTCGAGCCGTCACAGGCAGGAGTACAGCAATGAGCAGTCCTGACATATCAGTGCGCAACCTCTGGAAGGTCTTCGGACCCGGAGGTGAAAAGATCCCCAAGAATCCCGAACTGTCGAGCTTGAGCTCCGGCGAATTGCTTGAACGCACCGGCTGCAATGCTGCCGTGCGGGACATGAACTTCGACGTCGCCAAGGGCGAGGTGTTCGTCGTCATGGGCCTCTCCGGATCAGGAAAATCCACCCTGATCCGATGCCTCACCCGGCTGATCGAACCGACGTCGGGAAGCGTCCTGGTGGACGGAAAAGACGTGTTGGATGCGGGAACCACCGAACTTCGGGAACTGCGCCGGAGGAAGATGTCCATGGTCTTCCAGCACTTCGGCCTCCTACCGCACCGCACCGTGCTGGACAATGTGTCCTACGGCTTGCAGATCCGCGGGGCGTCGAAAAACGAGCGTTACGCCAAATCCCGCGAAATCATCGAACTGGTAGGCCTCAAGGGCTACGAGCAGCATTTCCCCGATCAGCTTTCCGGCGGAATGCAGCAGCGTGTTGGGCTTGGCCGCGCCTTGGCGGGCGATCCGGACACCATCCTCTTCGACGAGCCGTTCTCGGCCCTGGATCCCCTCATCCGGCGCGATATGCAGGCCGAAGTCATCCGGCTGCACAAAGAGATGGGCAAGACGATGGTGTTCGTTACCCACGACCTATCCGAAGCGCTCAAACTCGGGGACCGCATCCTGATCATGCGGAACGGCGAGACTGTCCAGTGCGGCACCGGCGATGATCTTGTCGGATCGCCAGCGGACAAGTACATTGCCGACTTCGTCTCGGAAGTACCCCGCGCGGATGTCCTGACGCTCAAATGGATCACCGATCCGGTAGCTTTGGGCACTCCCGGGGATGCTCCCGTCCTGAGCGCAGGCACCATCATCCGCGACGCCATCCCCACGGTCATGAACTCGACGTGTCCCGTGCTCGTGGAAGAGTCCGGAAAAATCACGGGCCAGATCGACCGCGACAGCATCTTGTCGGTCATCCGCAGCACGGAAGTTGCGGCGTGATGTCCACTCTAGTTCGCGATCGCGCCCCGGTTCAGGCCAGCGCCAACACCCTCCGCCCGCCGCGCAAGCGGCTGAGTCGCCGAGTTTTGCTTCTGGGTGCCGCCGGAGTCCTCTGGCTCCTCGGTTTCTTGTTCCTGCACGGCACATCGACCCTCACGCTGCCGGCGTCGGAATTGACTGACCTGCACCGTTCGCTCAACCAATTCAATGCCTGGGTCGCATCGAACCGGGCGGACAATCCCGTTTTCCAGTACGTCTTCACTCCCTTCCGTTCCGCCGTCGATTCAGTCGCAAATCTGTTCACTAGCACTTTTGCCGCCAGCTCTACCGGGCTTCGCCTACCGGAAATCGGCTGGCTGGGAACTGTCGGCCTGCTCAGCTGGATCGCTTTTGCGGTCGGCAATGCCCGGGTGGGATTGCTGACGGCGGCCGCATTCACGTTCTTCGGGCTCCAGGGCCTGTTTACGGAAGCGGCTTACACCTTCGCCCTCGTCCTCACAGCCGTGCTGTTCAGCCTGCTGATCGGCATCCCGCTCGGAGTCTTGGCCGGGATCTCGGGCCGGGTTTCCCAAGTGATCACTCCGGTCCTCGACTTCATGCAAATCCTCCCCACGTTCGTCTATCTGGCTCCTTTGGCCCTCATCTTCCTGATCGGCCCTGCCTCCGCCGTCATCGCCACGGTGATCTACGCGGTGCCTCCTCTCATCCGACTGACGGCACACGGAATCCGGAACATCCCGGAGAACACCAGGGAAGCCTCCGATTCCTTGGGCACCACAGGGTTGCAGCGGCTTCTCACCCTGCAACTCCCCCTGGCACGGCGCACCATCGTGATGGGGATCAACCAAAGCACCATGGCTGCTTTGTCCATGGTCACCATCGCGGCGCTGATCGCGGCGCCGGGCCTGGGACAAGTGGTTGTGCGTGCCTTGCAATCGCTCGACGTCGGGACAGCTGTCAACGCAGGTCTGTCGATCGTCCTCCTGGCCATTGTGCTGGACCGGGTCACCACGGCCGCCAGCCGCCGGGCCGAACCCGGAGCAGCCCGCAAGCGCCGGATATCGCGGAAAAGCAGGTACATCCTGCTCGCTGCCAGCCTCGCCGTTGTCCTTGCCATGGTCCAGCTTTCCCGGACGATGCTCTGGGCAGCAGCCTTTCCGAAGAACCTCAACTTTGGCCCGGACATCGTCAGCGGAGTCAGCGCTGCCAGCGCATGGCTGCAGACAAATCTTTCCCTGTTTACGGTGTCGTTCCGCGAGGCCCTGACCAACGGAATCCTTAACCCGTTCCAATCCCTTCTGACCGAGACCCCCTTCTACCTCCTCGTCGCGGTTGTCCTTGTAGCGGCTTACGCACTTGGCGGTTGGAAACTGGCACTGGTCACCGCCTCATGCCTGGCTGCGATCATTTACCTGGGCCTGTGGAGCGATGCCATGGTCACCTTGGCCAGCACCCTTGTTGCCACGGCCGTGGTCATGGTGCTGGGCATCATCTTCGGTGTGGCGATGGGCAGGTCCAACAAGGTGGACCAGATCATGCGGCCCATGCTGGATGCGGGCCAGACCATGCCTGCCTTTGTCTACTTGGTTCCATTCCTAGGCCTCTTCGGCGCAACGAGATTCACGGCCATCGTCGCTGGAATTATCTACGCAGCGCCTGTGGCCATCAAGATCACGGCCGACGGCATCGCGGCGATCTCCCCGACCGTCATGGAGGCTGCAGTATCCAGCGGGTCAACCCCGTGGCAGGTCATCACCAAGGTCCAGCTCCCCATGGCCAGGAAATCCCTGGCCCTCGCCGCAAACCAAGGCTTGATCTACGTCTTGGCCATGGTAGTCGTCGGAGCCCTGGTCGGTGCAGGCGGCCTGGGATACGACGTCGTCGCCGGCTTTGTCCAGAGCTCGCTGTTCGGCAAGGGCCTCGCCGCCGGCCTGGCCATCGTCTTCCTCGGCATCCTGCTGGACCGCATCACCCAGGCTGCGGCAGCCGACCCGGTCCGCAAAATCCGCTCAGCAAAATCGAGCGCGCACTAGTCCTCCCCGTTCACCGCCCCAACAAGGAGACCCCAACCATGAGTAGAACCAGACAGCTTTTGAAACGAACAATTCCCGTACTGGCCGGAACCGTTACCGCAGCCCTCTTGCTAGCTGGCTGCGGAGGCGCTTCCGTGAACCAAGCGGCAGCCGCAGGCTCCTCGGAAACGCCCTGCGGAACCGTCAATGTCGCCCTCAACGCGTGGGTCGGTTACACGGCAAATGCGGCCGTCTACAGCTACGTAGCCCAAAACAAGCTCGGTTGCACAGTAGTCCAGAAGGACCTGTCGGAGCAGATCTCCTGGCAGGGCTTTGGTTCCGGTGAAGTCGATGTCATCCTCGAGAACTGGGGTCACGCCGACCTCACGAAGCAGTACATCACGGACCAAAAAGTGGCTGTGGACGCCGGCCCGACGGGCAACGAAGGGCACATCGGCTGGTACGTACCACCATGGATGGTCCAGAAGTACCCGGACATCCTGGACAGCAAGAACCTGAACAAGTACGCCTCACTCTTTGCCACCTCCGAATCAGGCGGCAAAGGCCAGGTCCTGGACGGCGACCCCGCCTTCGTGACCAACGACGAAGCCCTGGTCAAGAACCTTGGCCTCGACTACAAAGTGGTCTTCTCGGGCTCGGAAGCAGCTCTCATCCAGTCGTTCCGCACGGCCGAAAAGAACAAGACACCGCTGCTTGGCTACTTCTACGAACCGCAATGGTTCCTCTCCGAGGTCCCCCTCAAGAAGGTCAGCCTGCCCGCCTACACCCCGGGCTGCGATGCCGACGCCGAGAAGGTGGCCTGTGACTACCCCGACTACAAACTGAACAAAGTGATGGCCAAGAAGTTTGCGGACAGCGGTTCTCCCGCGGCGAAACTGCTCAAGGCCTTCTCGTGGACCAACGCCGACCAGGACTCGGTCGCAACGGACATCCAGGGCGGCATGAAGCCGGATGCCGCCGCCAAGAAATGGGTGGATGCCCACCCCGATGTGGTGGCTGCCTGGCTCAAATAGCCCCTGACGTTTGCTTTGAAGCTCCCCGGATCCTGCGATCCGGGGAGCTTCTTTTTTGCCTTTCCGGCCGGGGGCTTCATCCCCGTCGCGCCATTCCATGCAACCACGTTGCAGTGGTTGCGCCATCCACCCCACCTAGCTCCCACCC